>DATDGH010000092.1:0-15715 GCA_036522215.1 Candidatus Angelobacter sp.
GTAGCGCCCGCTTCTCTAGCAGCTTTGTGCAGATCGTGGCCGGCACGCGCGCGATCGGCGAGTTCGGTCGTTTTCTGGTTGAGAAGCGTGGCTGACCTCTCGGATTTGAAGTCCGTGGCTAACCGGTCCTTAATGGCCTCAAAGGTTGGGGTGGTGGCCGGAATAATTTTCATCACTTGAAAAATCGCGTAGCCTTGCGGAGTTCGTGCGGACTGCACTCCGGCTTTTTCATCGGTGTTGAAAATATCTGCCATCACCTCCGGAGCCGCGCCCACTCCGGCCAGCGCGTCCGTGCGGGCGATAGGGTTGGTGTTGATCACCGGCGCTCCATACTTCGCAGCCGCCGGTTCAACTCCTTGCTTGCGCGCGTCGTCGGCTGCTGTGTTGGCCGCCTTGTCAAGCCACTCAGCCGCCTTTTGTTGTTTCAGAATCGACTCAATCTCGCCTTTCACTTCAGCCAGAGATTTTTTATGGGCAGTCTCTTTATCTTCGGTTTGGATGATGGAAAACCCCAAGCCGGTCTGCACCAGATCGCTGATCTGGCCCTTGTTCATGGAGAAGGCCGCGCTCTCAAATGCCTTATCCGTCTGGTCCTTGACGATCCAGCCCATTTCTCCGCCTTTTTCGGCGGTTCCGGGATCCTGAGGATCGCCTTTGTCTTCAGAATATTTTTTCGCCAGTTCGGCAAAATCTCCGCCAGCTTTCACCTGTTTCAGGATGTCCTGAGCCTTGATGCGCGCCGCATCCAGCGTCTTCGGGTCAACCTTGCCATCCGGCCCCTTGGGAGCGCTGATAAGAATATGGCGAACTTTAACCCGGTCCGGCACGCGGTATTCCTCATCGTGGCCACGATAGTACTGTTCCAAATCCGTTGGCGTGAGGCTTACCTTGCTCTGCGCGAGCTGGTCATTGATCAGGAAGTAACGCACCTGCCGCTTTTCCGGAATGGAATTCTGGTAGCGCTCCTTGTTGGCATCGTAATACGCCTTCAGCTCGGCGTCAGAGGGATTGATCTGCTTCTGCAGGTCGTCCATATTGATCACGGCATAGTCGAACTTTACCTTGGTGTTCTGTTCCTTGTAAGCGTGCTCCACCTCCGCCGGCGTCACCGTAACAACAGCGGTCACAGCCGCAAGGACTTTGTTCCTGACCATCTGGTATCTGAGCTGGCGCTCAAATTCGTCGACTGGCAAGTCAAACTGCAGGCGCACCATCTGCTCGTATTTATCCTGGCCTATCCACTTGCCCTGAGGAAAAAACATCTCGGCGAACTGGGTATGCAGCTCATCCGCCACTTCCTTGTCGGAGACTGCCAGTCCCATGCGATCGCCTTCGTAGCGCAGCTCTGCATCCTTGATCAGTTGCGGGATCGCCTGCTGCATCAAGTAAGGCCGCATCCTGTCGCCGAAGTTCTGTCCCCGGCGCGTCGCCTGCTGCATCATCAGGTCCACGTATTTCTGCACATCCTGGGTGCTGACTTCCACTCCACCCACTTTGGCCACGACGCTCGAGCCACTGATGCTGGAGCTGCTCATGAACCCGGGGATGAGATAAGTAACCATGGACCCGCACAGAATCACCAGCATTCCGGCGAGCAAATATTTTGTGGCCTTATTGCCACTCTGCAAAAACTTAATCATGTAGGGAATACTCCAGGAATAACTTTCCGACATTCCATTATATAGAAAGGCGACCCCAGCCCGGCCTGCGGCTGGGTGAGGCGGGGACCCAAGTGGGCGCGGCGAAGGAGGCGGAAAATCCAAGGCAAATCGCTCCAGAAAACCGCGTCTTTGACTTTCCCATTACCCGACCTTGTCCGCCGTGGCGGATAGCAATTACGCAATCATCAATTTTTGTAAGGGGTTTATAATCCCCGGCTTATAGCTTAATCCCGAGGTCTTTCGCCATGAACCGCTACTGCCTTGCTTTCATTTTGATGCTTAGCCTTGCGCTGGGAAGCAGCTTTGCACAATCAGCTCCCTGCACCACCTCCGACCACGCCGAATACAGCAAGAAAATCAAGGAATACACCACCGAATCTTTCTTCAGTACGGAGCTGGTGGACCATCTTCCTTTGAGTTCGTGCGTACCGGCGCCGGACGCCTTTCTGCACCATATTATTGGCGCGCCCGACGTGCTGGATTACACCAAGGACATCAATGCTTACATGCGGTTGCTGGCCAGCAAGAGCCTCAGGGTGAAGGTATTCAGCATTGGCGCCTCTGAAGAAGGCCGCGAGATGCTGGCCGTGTTGGTGAGCGATGAGGAGAATCTGGCAAAGCTGGATCGCTACAAGGAGATCACCTCCAGACTCGCCGACCCCCGCGGCCTGAGCGAGGCCGATGCGCAGAAGCTGATCAGTGAAGGCAAGCCCATCTACTGGGCCGATGGAAGCATTCACTCACCGGAAACCGGCGCGCCGGAGATGCTGATGGAACTTGCCTACCGCCTGGCAGTGGAGGACACGCCGTTCATCCAGAAGATCCGCAAAGATTCCATCGTCATGATTACGCCCATCGTGGAGGTAGACGGCCACGACCGCGAAGTAGACATCTACCTGCACCGCAAAAAGCACCCGGACGAACCGCCTTATCCGCTGATCTGGTGGGGACACTATGTGGCCCACGATAACAACCGTGACAACCTGGGCATCAGCCTCGCGCTTTCACGCAACATGCTCAAGACCTTCCTGGAATGGCACCCGACAGTGATGCACGACCTGCACGAATCTGTTCCTTATCTCTACATCATGACCGGCACCGGCCCGTATAACGCGTGGCTGGATCCAATCGTCATCAGCGAATGGCAGCAGATGGCCTACTACGAGATTGAGGAGATGACCAAGCGCGGCGTGATCGGGGTGTGGACTCACGGGTTTTACGATGGCTGGGCGCCAAACTACCTGCTTTCCATCGCCAACAACCACAATTCCATTGGCAGGTTCTATGAAACTTTCGGTAACGGTGGCGCGGATACGCGCGTGCGCACTCTGCCACCTTCGTCCACCAACCGTGAATGGTTCCGGCCCAATCCTCCGCTGCCCAAGGTGAAGTGGTCGGCCCGGGACAACATCAATATGCAGGAAAGCGCCATCCTGTTCGGCATGAACAATGTCGCCAGCAACGGCCGCGAATTCCTGAATAACTTCTATCTGAAGAGCAGGCGCGCCACGGAGAAGGCCCACAGGGAAGGACCGGCGGCATGGGCCTTCCCTGCAGACGATCCTCGCCCAGCGGAGCAGGCCGCGTTTCTGAACATTCTTGAGATGCAGGGAGTGGAGGTGCATCGCCTCGACAAAGAGCTTCGCGTTCCCGCTCCTCCAGAGCATGAGGCACAGCCGGCCCCGAAAAGATCTTCAGGTGCAAAGTCCGACAAACCTGCTGAAGCGCCGGAGGACAAGAAGCCGCATGAAACCGTAGTTCCCGCCGGCAGTTACATCGTCCGTATGGACCAGCCCTACAGCCGCCTGGCAGACATGGTGCTGGACACGCAGTACTACAGCTCACGCGACCCGCGCTCGTATGACGATACCGGCTGGACCCTCGGCGCGCTCCGGAACATCAAGACCCTCCGCATCACGGATGCCTCCGTGCTCGATGCACCGATGCAGAAGATGAGCAAGCTCGAGTCTCGTGGCGGAGTGACCGGCCAGGGAAAGATTTATCTCATCAACCACAACACAGACAACACCCTGGCAACTCTCCGGTTCCAGCTGGCGAAGACCGCCATGGAAGTTGCGGAAGACCCATTCGAAGCCGACGGAATCAAATTCAAGGCGGGAACATTCGTGATCCGCAGCGCCGACCGCGATCAACTCGACCGCGCCGCGAAAGAACTGGGCATCAGCGTACATGCCACAAATGCGAGTCTGAGTGTGCCGACACATCCTTTGGCGGCGCCCCGTGTGGCCATAGTTCACAATTGGCAAAACACCCAGAATGATGGCTGGTTCCGCATTGCCTTTGAAGAACTCAAAATCCCTTACACCTACATTGCCGACACCAAATTGCGCGAGACCGCAGACCTCAAGTCACAATTCGACGTTATTATTCTGCCTCCCATGGGCGGAGGCGGAACTGCCGGGTTGAGCGCCATGATTCGTGGACTGCCGATGCGCGGCAATCCCATGCCGTGGAAAAGCACAGCAGAGACTCCCAACCTGACAGCGCCCGGCCTGGACGGCACCGACGACATTCGCGGCGGTCTGGGGTATTCCGGATTGTCCCACCTGGAACAGTTCGTCCACGACGGAGGCTTGCTGATGGCCGTCCAGACCAGCGCGTCGCTGCCGGTGGTTGCGGGCATGACGGACATGGTGAATGTGGCTGATGCCCGCACCATGCAAGCCCCGGGCAGCGTTCTCCTCTCCAGCGTTGACGACAAGAAGAGCCCCATCGCTTACGGATACGACGACCAACTCTATGTCTATTTCCGCCAGGGACCGGTGATCACGATTGCCGGACTGGGCGCCGGGCCAGGTGGTGGAGGCCCAGGCGGTCCGGCAGGCGAAGATGCGGCCCGCTCCAGTGGACGCGGTTCGGTTGCCGATCCGGACGTGATTCAGGGCCGGAATTACATCGCTCCGGAAAAACCAGTGAAGCGCAGCCCGCGCGAGCAGGAACTCTATGTCCCCGAAGACCTGCGCGAAGTGGCCCGCTGGGCGCTTCCTCCGCGCAACGAGCAACCGAGAGTTGTGCTGCGCTTTGCCGCAGACAAAGAGCTGCTGCTAAGCGGCATGGTCACCGGCGGCAATGAGATCGCAGAAAAGCCCGCCGTGGTGGACGTTCCCCATGGCAAGGGCCACATAGTCCTGTTCGCCATCAATCCCATGTGGCGCAACGAAACCATGGGCAGCTTCTTCCTGGTCTTCAACGCCATCATGAACTTCGACCACCTGGATGCCGGACGAAATGCAGTGCCGAGTCCGGCGGCTACGCGGGCGGTGGGTGGAGAGGAGGAAGAAGAAGAGTGAGAAGAGCCGGGAGCTGATTTTCCCAATTACTTTGTGATCATGCCGCAGGCGATGCGGTCGCCTGAATTGCCGGACGGATCGGTCTTGCCGTCATCTGCTTTGGCGTGAATTACCAGTGCTGTTCCGCCTCCGGCGAAAACTGAGTGCGGATCGTCTCCCAGCGTCACGTTAGGGGCGACCACGGTGGCCCTAGATCTGCCTTTGACATCCACATTGAAATTGGGGAGGTCACCGGCATGCGGACCTTCGGGATTCTGCAGACCATGCTTCTTTCCATCTGGATTGAAATGCGGGCCGGCTGATTTGAAATCTGGCCCTTCACATTTCGCTGTCTGGTGGACGTGGATGGCGTGTTCGCCTGGCGCCAGATCGTGCAGGTTCAGTTTGATACTTACTCCATGGCGTGATGGGGTAACTGCGGCAGTTCCCACGCTCTTAGCCTGGCCATCCTGCAAGTTCACAGTGACGGGTTTGGGTTTCTTGCTGCTTTTCGCATAGGCTGGGGCCAGCGCGAACATGGCCGCGCCGGTCAGAAATAACAATTTCACCAGAAACACTTTTCTCGTTTGCATGTATAAGCTCCTCCACTTTCCCCACACCATTTCGCGTCGGAGGAGTGGGTTCTGGGATTGTACGCCAACAGAGCCGCCTGCGATAAACTCAGTTTTGAATGGCACTCAGACTCACTGGCTATAGCCACCGGCTGCGTTCCCAGTTGTGCGCGCGGAATGCGGCTTTCGCACGGGAAGGCAAGCTGAATCACGTGGAAAGCTATGGCGAGATGCCGGTGATTGTCTACGCGCCTGAGGTAGATGGCAACCGTCACGGGAATTTCATGGCCTCGAGTTACAAGGAAATCCTGAAGAGAGTTGAGTGGAGCAAAAGGCTGGCCAAGGTGCACACCAGCGCACGCCGGGCGCTGCCTGCCGCTGATCGTAGATGGAGAGAGCTGGATTCCTCCACCAGTTCAGACGCGCTGCTGATGAACATCTTTTGCTGTCCGGGCGTGTGCGGCAGGGCGAGCGTAGCATCCATTCTTGGAACTGAGGTTACGGACGTCCCACAATTTGGATATAAAGCGCGGGTGCCGCTGCGGAGTGGCCGCAGCGACCAGACCGAGATAGACATGAAGCTGGGCGATCTGCTGGTGGAAGCCAAACTGACCGAGGGTGACTTCCAAAAGAAGAACCGGGCGGTGGTGGAATCCTACCGGGACTTGGAGACTGTCTTTAGCGTCAGAGACCTTCCGCGTTCGGGCGAGCAATACGTTTCCTATCAACTTATTCGAAACGTCCTGGCGGCCCATGCATCCGGGTTAAGCTTCTGCGTGATCGCAGACGCGCGGAGACCGGACCTGATTGAGGCGTGGCATGCGATCATGCGCTGTGTGTGTCATGCCGAACTCAGGACGCGATGCAAGGTGCTGACCTGGCAAGAGCTCAGCAGGGCATTGCCGGGCGGGCTGCGGAAATTTCTGGATGTGAAATACGGAATCGAGTAAAGAATTTGCAATTTACTAATTTGTAATTGAGTAATCTCAAAAACAAAACAAATCTCACTGGATTATCAGGCGACCTCCGCCCACAAATCGCTCTGCATCAGGTTCATTTGTCGAGAGGCTCGTCATTCTCGTTTGCATCCCGATTCTCCGTAGTAAAACGAAGGACCCATCTTTGATCAGCAAAGTAACTTCTGCTTCCGGTCTTACCAAACTGTAAAGGTGTTGCGGTAAGTTGAAATTCGCCACCGTCCTTTTCCATAGCGCCGGGATCGATCAATTTGTACTGGAATTTGTAGCCGTCTTTAACCACGGGGCTATTCATGAAAATGGGATCCAGCAAATGGGCATATTGAGGAGCGATGGGTTCACCCACTGGAGAGTCTTCCTGGCCATTGTCTGGCTCCTCGGATTCCGGGACATTCGGCTTGTCGATCGCTTCCGGAGGCGGTTCAGTCCCATTGACCGCCTCCGGGGCCGGACCGGAGAGCGCCGCCAGGCTCGAAGGAAACCCGGTACTGCGATAAGTGTTGTGATACTGCGCCAGCGCGGAGCGGATTTCGCCTAAGGTTGCCATTGCCATCTTTTCATTGCGACCGGCCGGTGTGAGCTCCTGTATGAACTCATCTGACTCGAAATCCTTCTCCTGTTGCCAGCTCCCGAGATTTTCGAGTCGCCACTCTCCAGCCTCAAAGCGTAGCGAAGCAAACTTGACGTAGGTGTTTCCGGTAGGAAAATCAATCCTCATGACAATCAGTGCGTTAATACCGGAGATAAAGGAATTGAGTAGCGTAAGAGTAAATCGACCATCTCCGGTGGCGCTCACGACTTCCCATCGCATAGGATCGCTGGTTTTGCGCAGCTCCCAACCTGCACCTCTGAGCCTTTGGTTGATAAGCAATACCTTTGCGGCCTCTGCCTGATCATTCTCCTGAAGTCCCTGCACAGCCTCCTCTACCGCGACCGGGTAATGCTTCACGGCATCCGTGATCTTCTCCGTAGTCACTAACTCCTCAAGAGCGGTGACGGGGTTGCCCGCTTGCGGACAGGCAATAACAGCGCTGAAAATGACAAAAAGCGGTAGAAAACAAAGATGGCGACCGAGCTTCATTTTTGTCCCTTGTCTCTACTACTGACACCGTGATTCTCTCCTGTGTTCCTGTTCATTTACGGTTTTCCCCGGCTAATCAGGCGACGCCTCTCCGTGAGCAGTCGCGGTCAGAATGCTAAAATAAAAGGACTACATGCCCGTAGAAACTCTCAGCAAAACATCCATCCAGGAGCAATCTGCGCCTGAGCGCACGCCCGTCAAAATCGGCTTTGTAAGCCTTGGATGCCCCAAAAACCTGGTGGACAGCGAAGTCATGATGGGAATGCTGCAGAGCGGTGGGGCACAGATCACTTCTCGCGCTGAAGATGCCGATGTGATTGTGGTCAACACATGCTCCTTTATTGACACGGCCAAACAGGAATCCGTGGACACCATTCTGGAGATGGCGAAACACAAGTCCAGCGGCAGGGCAAAGAAACTGGTGGTGGCAGGATGCCTGGTGGAGCGCTACCGCAATGAAATCCAGAAAAATATTCCTGAGGTGGATGCGGTGGTGGGCACAGGCGAACTGGAAGGCATCCTGGCTGCCGTGGGACTCAACCCAAAGTCTACGACTGGGGAAAGCAGCGGCCCCTTTGTCATCCTGAATGAGACTTCCGCCAGCCAGTCACTGAAGTCGGGCGTGCGCTCCCGTCCCGAGGGCGACCTGCGTCACGGCCAGGGCCGATTTTCGCGCGCCGCATGGGACGGCGCCATAGCCGATCTACCGAACTATCTGTATAACGAAGACACGCCACGGGTGCTGTCGACACCGAAGGCGTCCGCCTACATCAAGATTGCCGAGGGCTGTGATCATCCCTGCGGCTTTTGCATCATTCCGCAGCTTCGGGGCAAGTTTCGCTCGCGTCATTTTGAGTCAGTGGTGGCTGAGGCGGAGCGGCTGGCGGCCGGCGGGGTGCGTGAAGTCACGCTCATCGGACAGGACACCACCTGCTATGGCGAAGACCTGGAGTTGAAAGATGGACTCCCGCTCCTGCTGAAGCGATTGGCAGAGATTGACGATCTCCGCTGGATACGGTTTCTTTATGCCTATCCCAACAAGGTTACGGGCAAGCTGCTGGAAACAATTGCCGCGCATGAAAAAATCTGTTCCTACATTGATGTTCCGCTGCAACACGTTTCGTCTTCCGTGCTCAAACGCATGAAACGGGGCGCTGGGGCAGACATTTTCCTGAAGGCGGTGGAGAAGATGCGTCGCATGGTGCCCAACTTGACCCTGCGGACATCGTTCCTCGTGGGCTTTCCTGGGGAAAGCGAGCGTGATTTTGAAGAACTTTGCCAGTTTGTTGCCGCCGCACAGTTTGACTGGATGGGCGTCTTCAGCTACTCCGATGAGGAAGGCTCGGCAGCGTGGCATCTGGAAGACAAAGTTCCCCAGCGTGAGATCGAACGGCGCCGCAAGAAGCTGATGCAACTCCAGCGGCAGATCAGCAAACGAAACAAAGCAAAGCTGGTAGGACGTGAATTTGATGTGCTGGCCCTTGGACCATCAGAAGAAACAGAATGGCTGTGGGAAGGCCGCACAGAGATGCATGCGCCGGAAATTGACGGCAAACTTTTCATCAATGATTTTGGCCCGCATGAAGAACTTACGCCGGGCGAGTTTTATCGGTGTGCGATCACAGAAGCGCACGACTACGATCTAGTGGCGAAAATCATCCAAGATCTGTAATTTGAAACTTTAAATTTGAAAAGTGAACTCCTCGGAAGGCAGATCTCAACAGCTTCGTGACCGGACCAAGGCGTTCGCGTTACTGAAAAGTAAATTACCCGATTTTCAATTTAAACTTTCAAATCAATAGTTTATGCCTCGCAAAAAAGCTCGTTCTCTTCGCTGCCCGACTTGCCGGACGCTGGTGCTGCGTAGTGACGAGAACTTTCCTTTTTGCAGCGATCGCTGCCGCTTGATTGACCTGGGTAAATGGGCTAGCGGCGCCTACGTAGTCTCCACGCCGGCCGATCCGGAGGTGCTGGAGAGCTTGAAACCGGGAAAGCCTACCTCTGATGACACTGATAGTAGCGATCACCACTGATTCACTGCGTCAGGGCACGAGGACGGCGGAGTCGGTCTTGACTGCTTTTGTGAAACAATCTCTGAAATGGATGCTTCGTCGCAAAGAGCCAGGTCCAGTGGATCGTGGCTGCTGGCCACATTTTTCGGTGTGGGCTATCTCCGTCCTGGTCCAGGGACATATGCTTCGGCGATTACCGTCCTGTGCTGGTGGGGAGCGTCCCATCTGGTAACGCAGTCCGAGCTGATTCCAGTTGAAATCCTGGCCGCCGTGGTAATCACCCTGATAGGTATTCCACCATCCACAGTCGTGGCCAGGGAGAGCGGGATTGTTGATCCTGGTTTTGTGGTGATTGATGAGGTGGCGGGGCAGATGATTTCGCTGATCGCTGTTCCCCTTGATTGGAAATACCTTTTGGCGAGTTTTATACTCTTTCGTGGGTTCGATATCACCAAGCCATTTCCTCTGCGCCGTCTGGAGAGACTTCCGGGCGGGACTGGCATTATGATGGACGATGTGGGAGCGGGAGTCTATGCGCTTGCCCTGCTTCAGATCTGGCTGCATTTCATAGCACGATAAACGCGTACTCACATGGGTTTCTCCGAGGCATTGCTGGGCAAGAAAAATGTCGATGGCCATCCCTTCATTGAGGCCATTGATCCTCCGGCATCTCTGCCCGGAGGAGAAGTCAGGATCATCGGCAAAGCCCTTAAACCACCCAAGCTGGCACGGCCGGAGGTGAACTTCAGCGGAAAGACCGGCGCCATTGTGGTGAGCGCAGAAGAATTTGTCATTGCCCGGGTGCCGGATGGCGCGCATTCCGGACCGGTCACGATTCAGGCCAATGGGCACGTAAGTAATGGGCGCGAGATGAAGATTGCCCAGGCCATCGCGGAGAACCTGCATCCGGTGGCCAACCCTGCATTGGACCTGGAAGGCAATGTCTACGTCACGTTTTCCGGACCGCGGGGACAGAAGGTCCCGGTCTCCGTGTACAAAATTGACACCGATTACAATGTACGGCCGTTTCTATCCGATCTGATGAACGCCACCGGTCTGGCATTTGACGCGCAGGGTCAGATGTATGTTTCCTCGCGATACGATGGGACGGTTTATCGCGTTGCGCCAAACGGCACCATGAGCACCTATGCCGAGGGCATGGGGATTGCCACGGGGATCGCATTTGATCGGGAGCAGAACCTCTATGTAGGCGACCGTACCGGAACCATCTGGCGGATAGCGCGCGATCAGCAGATTTTCGTCTTTGCCACACTTGAACCCAGTGTGGCCGCTTATCATCTGGCATTTTCCCCTGCCGGGACGCTGTACGTAAGCGGCCCCACCACCTCCAGCTACGATGCCGTCTATTCGGTAGATCCACATGGATCGGTCTCCACCTTCTATCGCGGCCTGGGCAGGCCGCAAGGCCTGGCGTTTGATACAACCGGCAACCTCTACGTTGCGGCATCCATGGGCGGAAAGCGTGGAATCGTGAGGATTACTCCGGACAGGAAGGCAACGCTGGTTGTTGCCGGCCACAACCTGGTTGGTCTGGCCTTCACCCGGACTGGCGGCGCCATCCTGGCGACCACCAGTGGAGTTGCAGACGGAGCTGTCTTCCATCTCACCTGGGGCATTCAAGGCTTGCCCCTCATTTAGATGAACGCAGAGATCGTCGCTATCGGATCTGAGCTGCTGACTGCCTTCAAGCAGGACACCAATTCTCTTTTCCTCACCAGCAAGCTGAATGAACTGGGCGTGAACGTGGATTTCAAGACGGTGGTGGGCGACCGCCGCTCCGATCTGGTCAGCGCGATCCGTATTGCGCTCTCGCGCGCGGACATTGTCATCCTGATGGGCGGGCTTGGTCCTACGGAGGACGACCTGACGCGTGAGGCGACGGCTGAAGCCCTGGGACTCGAACTCAAACGCGATCCGGAAATTTCCGCATGGCTTTATGCCCGAGTCGCTTCGCGGCGGATCAAGATGGCGGAGAACAATCTCAAGCAGGCTGACGTCATGGCGGGCGCGGAAGTGCTCAAGAATCCGCGGGGGAGCGCTCCGGGACAATTCCTGAAAACTGAATTCGAGGGAAAGCCGAGGACCGTGGTGCTTCTGCCCGGTCCTCCGCGAGAAATCCATCCCATGTTTGCGGAGCAGTGCATGGAGCGTCTGCGGCAGATTCTTCCGCCGCAGCACATTGCGACGCGCGTGCTCAGGATTGCGCTCATTCCCGAATCGGAAGCAGACCGGAGGGCCGCGCCCATCTACACGCAATGCCCTGACATCCAGACGACCATCCTTGCGCACCGGGGAGAAATCCAGTTGCATCTGCGGGCACAGGCAGAGACGCAGGCGGAAGCGCAGAAAAAAGTGGATGATCTGGCCTCGCGGCTTGAAGATGAGTTTGATGACGCAATCTTCTCCACTCAGGGCGAAACACTGGAGCAGATTGTGGGCTACTATCTGCAAATGCGGGGGCAGAATCTCTCCGTAGCTGAGTCGTGCACGGGCGGCATGATTTCCCAGCGGATCACATCCGTTCCGGGGAGTTCGCGCTATTTTGTCGGCGGGGCGGTGGTTTATGACGACTCGCTTAAGTCGGCCATGGCTGATGTTCCGCCACTGATGATCAAGGAACACGGCGCGGTGAGCCGCGAGGTTGCTATCGCGCTGGCCGAGGGTATTCGCAAGCGCTGCAAAACTTCGCTGGGAGTGGGAGTGACTGGAATCGCCGGACCCGGCGGCGGGACGGAGGAAAAGCCGGTTGGCCTGGTTTTCCATGCTGTGGCTGACGGCAACTCGACCGAGGTGGTGGAACGCCGCTTTCCCGGCGACCGCGACTTGATACGACAATGGGCTACAACTCAAGCTTTGGATCTGGTGCGGAGGAAGCTGAGAAACCAGTAAGAAACCAGTAATTAGTATTTAGTAATTAGCAAAATCTAAGTATAGAAGGAACGCGCTGAATGGATCGGAGCCCAAGCTTTCGGAGGCCCTTGCATTTGGTGTTGCTTTTCCTTAACTACTAAATACTAATTACTAAGTACTGCTCCCATGCGCCTCTTTATTGCCCTCGACATTCCCGCAGAGGTTCGCGAGCGATTAAACCAATACGTCGAGCGCGTCTGCATCTATGCTCCGGATGCGCGCTGGGCGCGCACCGAATCTCTCCACGTCACTCTGAAGTTCATTGGAGAAGTCAGTGACGCCAAAGTCCAGGAGATCAAGGCAAGGCTTGCCGAGGTGAAGGCCGGGGTTTTCGAAATTGATTTCAAGGAAATCGGATTCTTCCCTAATCCCAGGTCCCCACGGGTATTCTGGACGGGAGTGAATGCTCCCGACGCTCTTAAGCAATTGGCTTCAGCAGTTGAGGGATCGGTGGAAAAGGTCGGCATACCACGAGAGAAGAGGGCTTATCACGCCCACTTGACTCTGGCGCGTGCTCCGGAAGGCGGAGCATCACGGCATTGTTTCCGGCTCCTCCAGGAACGGCTCAACCCGGAACCGCCTCCACAGTTCGGTACAATGACTGCGCGAGAATTCTTTTTATACCAGAGTCAGATCATGCGGGGTGGCGCGCGCTATACCAAGCTGCAACGATTCGCTTTTCAATAACTGAAACCGATGCTGCCGGAATACCTTTTTATCGTAGTTGTTTCCTATCTGCTCGGGTCCATCCCTTTTGGCTATCTGCTGGTGAAAATGTTTCGCGGGGAGGACATCCGCACTTCCGGCAGCGGCAACATCGGCGCGACCAATGTGGCGAGATCCGGAGCCAAGGGATTGGGAATCGTAACGCTATTCCTGGATGCCCTGAAAGGTTTTGTAGCAGTCTTGCACGCTTCGCATTGGGCGCATACGCACCTGCAGCACGCCGATATTAAGCTTTTGCACCCCGACCTGGAGGCCAATGCGATGGCCATTGCCGCCTTATCTGCCGTGGTCGGTCACATTTTTCCAGTGTGGCTCAAATTTAAAGGTGGGAAAGGCGTGGCCACAGCGCTGGGCGTCTTTATTCTTCTCCTTCCCAAAGCCATCGTGGTATCGCTGGTGATCTTTATCTTGTCCGTGGCCATCTCCCGTTATGTTTCGCTGGGCTCCATTCTGGCTACCGTCTCGCTTCCCATCGCCGCATATTTTCTGGAAGACTGGGCGCACCATCTGGGCGATTCGCGCTGGGGAATCGACTGGATGACCATGCTTCCCGTGTGCGCCACCTGTCTCCTGATTGTGGGCAAGCACCACGAGAACATTCGAAGATTGCTGGCAGGAAATGAGAACCGGCTGGGGCAGAAAAAATTGTCGGTCGAGGAGAAAGAGGTATGAGCCGCATCGCGGTGATCGGTGCGGGCGCCTGGGGGACGGCGCTGGCCATTGTGGCCGGACGAGGGCGCAAGCACGAAGTGCGTTTGTGGGCCTACGAGAAAGAAGTCTGCGCCAGCCTGGAGCAATCGCGGGTAAATGAGTTGTTTCTTCCCGGCCTTACCGTTCCGCCCTCAGTGCGAGCGACCAACGACTTGAAAGAAGCGCTGGCCGGAGCAGAATTTGTAGTCAGCGTAACGCCTTCGCACCATTGCCGGCGTACCTTTGAGCATATGGCGCAGTGGTTGCTCCCGGACATGCTGTTTGTGAGCGCCACCAAAGGAATTGAGAATGACACGCTGCTGCGGATGAGCCAGGTGATCCACGAAGTGGTGAGTCGCTTTTCCGGATTCACCCCGAGGATCGCCGCGATGAGCGGCCCGACGTTCGCGAAAGAAGTGGCGCGCGGCGACCCTACAGCGCTCACCGTGGCATCAACCGATATCGCTCTTACAGCCATTGTCCAGAAAGAATTCAGCGATCCCAGCTTTCGCATTTATATGAATGACGATTTGACCGGAGTGGAACTGGGCGGCGCACTCAAGAACGTGATCGCCATTGCTGCGGGCGTCTGCCATGGCCTGGATCTGGGGCATAACTCGGTGGCGGCACTGGTCACGCGCGGCCTGGCGGAGATCACACGGCTGGCAGTGGCCTGCGGCGCCAAGCCGCAGACCATGGCCGGGCTGGCGGGCATGGGCGACCTGGTGCTCACCTGTACCGGCGGCCTTTCACGCAATCGCAGCGTGGGCGTGGCGCTGGGGCAGGGGCAACAACTCAAGCAGATCATTGCCGGCATGCACGGCATGGTGGCCGAAGGCGTCCTGACCACCAATGCAGCCATCGGACTGGCGAAAAAGCAAGGCGTCGAGATGCCTATCACCGAGCAGATGTATGCCATCCTCCATGATGGCAAGGGTCCACGCGATGCCATTCGGGAATTGATGAGCCGGCCAGGGAAGGTGGAAGACAGATTCTAGAAAGCAGCCTTTGGCCATTAGCCATTGGCCATTGGCTCTACCGAATCCATCTTGAAATTTTGCTTTTGATTTTCAAATTACCAAATTACCCGATTACCAAATTCTCTGACTGGCCATACAGCTTGCACCACAACGAAAACCAATTTCTCGTAGTCGCTTGCAGAACGACCTGATCCCTTGTTACTCTATGCCTTGTTGAAAAAAATCTCTTACTCCTGGGACCCTGGGAACTATGAAAACGACGGAACAACGCGATCTCTTTCCCGGCGCGCTGGAAATGATGATTCTTCAGACGCTGAAACGAAAGCCTCTTCACGGCTACGCTCTGGCGCAGCACATCAAGCAGACCTCCAACGATCTGTTGCAGATTGAAGAGGGCTCTCTCTACCCAGCGCTCCAGCGAATGCTGAAAGAGGGGTGGGTGAAGGCTGCATGGGGTGTTTCCGCCACCAACCGCCGCGTCCGCATCTACCAGCTCACGCCTGCGGGGCGCAAACATGTAGGGCAGCAAGTATCGAGCTTTGAACGCATGTTCGAAGGGATCAGTCGGGTTCTTTCTCCAGCGAAGTCGTGAGGTAAGCCATGAGTTGGTTCACGCGCATTTTTGGGCGTCGCCGCCTTTACAACGATCTTTCGGAAGAAATTCAGGAACATCTGGCGGAGAGGGTCGACGAACTGATCGCTGGTGGCATGTCCCGCCCAGAGGCCGCCTCCACGGCCCGGCGGGAATTTGGCAATGTGCTGCTTCTGGAAGAGCGTAGCCGGGAAAAGAAACTC
>DATDGH010000093.1:0-3094 GCA_036522215.1 Candidatus Angelobacter sp.
CTGCGATGGGTTCTTCTACCGCGGAAAAAAGATTATGGTGATCGGCGGAGGCGACTCCGCCATGGAAGAAGCCAACTTCCTCACGCGCTTTGGCCAGGAAGTGGCGCTGGTGCACCGCCGCGATGCGTTCCGCGCTTCCAAGATCATGCTGGAACGTGCGCGCCTGCATGAGAAGATCGAGTTCCTCACGGACACCATCGTCGAAGATGTCTACGACGTGGAAAAAAAGGAAGTCACCGGGCTGAAGCTGCACAATCTAAAAACTCACAGGGTGTGGGATTTTCCCACCAGCGCCATGTTCCTGGGCATCGGGCACATCCCCAACGCCAAGATGTTTGATGGCCAGCTCGACATGGATCATGATGGTTATCTAAAGACCCGTGATTTCGTTTTCACCAATGTTCCCGGCGTCTTCGCCTGCGGCGATGTGCAGGACCGGCGTTACCGCCAGGCAATTACAGCAGCGGGCAGCGGGTGCGCGGCGGCCATGGAAGCGGAAAAATATCTGGAAGGCCACGGGCTATGAGTTCAGCTCCGTCCCTCCCGCTTTTGCGCGACTACCAATCCTCGCGGGGTCGAAAGCAAGACCACAGAGAGCAGGCCCTCTCTTTCGAGCTTGAGAGCGGATTCACGAACTACTTTGAAACCAGAGCTGGCGTCATGCACCAGGACCAGTCCACGCGGTTTGATCTGCGGAAGAAATCTGCGTATCTCCTGTTCGCGAATATGTAAATCGCTGTCACAATACAGGATGTCGATCACGCCGTTGATCGTGGTCTCCAGGCTGGACGCGTTTCGATATTCAATCCACCTTCCCAGGCCAGAGGCATCAATGTTCTCCTTGGCTTTCGCAAACACCGCCGGGTTATGTTCGATGGTGATGATACGGCCGAACCCATTTTTGCGTAAGCCTTCTGCCATTTTGATCGCGCTGTGACCGATGAAGGTCCCGGTTTCGACAATCAGGTCGGGCTTCGCCGTCATGACCAGGGACTCGAGGAAGCCGAGAACCTCAAGTTCCGCACTCTGCGCATCCACCATGCTCCATTTTTCGGGGAAGGGGCATTCAGGAGTTGAGTCAGCCCACTCGGTTTGCACGAACTCTCCTTGTGCGGCAATGCGATCAAGAATGCGATGTTCTTCACGGCCTCTCACGAAGGGTGGAACCACAAGCGCCAATAGGACCGCTCCGGCCACGATCGGCAAGAACGCCCGGAAGAAAACGAATGTGTGATGGAGTGAACTTGAAGCCCCAGCCACCTGCGGAAACAGCCATATCACCAGTAAGTAAGATAGGCCAAGAAGAATCCCGCATTCACCCGCAACAATGCCTGCCGGCCTCTGAAGCTGCACTTGCCGCCTGCCTTCGGCCCAAAGGAACAGAAGGCACCAGACGCAGCAGATCAGACCGAATGTGGCCGGTGTCAACAACCCCCCTGAAGTTGGCGGGAGGCGTGGTGAAGCTAAGAGGAGGACTGCCGCCAGGCCAAAGACAGAATTCACACCAACAACATCCAGAACGGTCGTCAGCTTCCATCCTTGGGTGAGCCCCAAAGACAGCTTGCGCCGCCTGAGGTCAAACCGAAGACCCACGCAGAAAGACGCGAGAAACCCGCACAGTAACAAAAGGGTAAATGCCATGGAAGTTATCTTGACATTCTACAAAGGCCGGACCAATCTCCTCGAAAAGTAGTTAACGGGTCGATAGACTTTATTTCGAATCAGATGCCTGCTGGAAGCCGCACCCAGCCGGGTTCTCACTGCAGGCGTTTTAAATCCTTTTTTGCGGATTCCAAAGCCGGATCGAGCGCCACCGCCTGCTGTAACTGCTGCCTGGCCTGATCTCTGTGGCCTTCCTTGTCCAAAATGAGCGCAAGTCGCCAGTGCGCCCAGGCCAGAGTCGGCTCGGCTCCTTCCGGCGCCTGGTCCAGGTAAGCTCGCATGTACTTCTCCGCGCGTGCCAACTCCTGAGTTTGACCGTTCGTTAAAATGCTGTTGCCTGCCTGATAGAAAGGCGTGAGATCGTCGGGCACTGCTTGTTGTGCATCCGTCAGAACCGTGTCGAGTTCCTTCCAGCGGCCCTGTTCGGCATAAATCGCAGCTAATACTGAATAACCACGGACCTTCCCAGGAGCAATGTGAATGGCCTGCTTGGCCTGCTCTTCCGCTTGCGCCAGTCCGTCGGCGCCTTGGGCAAGATAGAAATTTGCGGCCTGCACATGAGCTTCGTAGCTTTTTGGGTCTGCATGGATCGCCATCTTCAACAGGGACTCCAGTTCTCCGCGATGCTTTTCGTGTTTCGCGAATTCAAATTTCAGCAGGTAGCCACGAACCGGATTGACCTGAACCATGTGGTCGGCCAGCTCGGCGGCCCGCTTTTTGTCACCCCCCAGAATCCCTGGTGCGTCCAGGTGGAATTCCATTAGGTCCTGGCTGGCATCCACATTATTGGGATCGAGTTGCAATGCCCGTTCCGCTTCCTTCTTGAATCGGCGGGCCAGGGAAAGCTTTTGGAACGCGCCCAGTTGCGCGCCCGAAAGCTTGGAACCGATAGCGTCGGCGAGAGCAGCCTGAAACTCCGGAACCCTTGGACCGAGCGACACGGCCTTTTCCGCCTGCTGAATGGCCTCATCCCAACGGGCAAATGCTTCAGAGACCTTTGACATTTCTTCATACGAGCGCGCGTCGTTGGGATTTGCTTTCAGACGGCTGGCGAGGATCGCCTGGGCCCGCTTGTAATGGCCATCTTCGATGAGTGTCGCCGTAGATGTATCGGAAGCAAAAACCAGGAGAGAAGAGGCGAATGACAGCACAAAAAGCAGGAACAGCCTTATCACCATAGATGCGCCCTCACTCGTGGTGCAACGCCTCAGTCGGCTGAAGACGGGAGGCGCGATTGGCCGGCAGATAGCCGAAGAGGGCCCCGGTAGAGAAGGAGGCAAAGAAGGCCACAATAATCGAAAGCAGGGAGATGGGAATGTGCATGTTGTACTCGGCGGGCACCAGGGGCTGAGCAAAGAACTTGATGCTGACTGCGATAATAATGCCCAACACTCCACCGACTCCACTGATGAGCACGGCTTCAATCAAAAAC
>DATDGH010000094.1:0-14217 GCA_036522215.1 Candidatus Angelobacter sp.
GAGGTCAATATGATGTCCCAATTCCGCGTCCAGGTCGTGGTCCAGTTTCGTCCTGCGGAAAAATGAGAGTAAGCGCTGAAGCAATTGTTGCAGCCGGCCCATATCAACCTTCTTCCTGCATACCGAGAACCCGGCCCATCACTCCAGCCAGTCTCTGCCAGTATGCTGCGTCCCTCGAGAGTTGCCTGCGTCCCTTTTTGGTAATGGAATAGAACTTGGCTTTGCGATTGTTGGAGGAAGTTCCCCACGCAGCGGAGATCCAGCCTCGCTGCTGCAGGCGCACCAGCGATGCGTAGATGGTCCCCTGGTTCAGCAGCACCTGGTCGCCACTTACCTGTTCGATGCGCCGGGCGATGCCATAGCCGTGGAGCGATCCCATGGCCGAGAGCGTCTGCAAAACCAGAACATCCAGCGTTCCCTGCAGCAGATCAAGTTTGGATTCCGGCAAAACATGCCTCCTGTGTTAGCACCACAGGAATATAGCATGGTTTATGTGGTAGTACCACAGGAAAACGGGTTGCGGGCCACAGGCAATAGGTCACAGACAAAGAAGCTGCTGCCTACCCAATGAGTGCTCATTCGGGTCGTGTCATCCCCGAAACCTGCCCAAACAGGCACCTCGAACGATCGTGTTATTCTTCGTGTTCTGAAACCAGGCGGGATTCTCGTCTCAGTTCAAGTTGTTCCCGAAACAATGATTTAAGAGATTCATGCGCACCCTCAAGATCACCCTACTCGCACTGGCGGGAGTGCTCGTTGCTGCCTTCGTCTTCCTGGTCGTAGTTGACTGGCTCAACCAGCCTTCTCCGCCGAATTGGACCAGCCTGATTGCCAGGGCCGGACGCTATGACGTTCGCATCAAGCGCGATACCTTCGGCGTGCCGCATGTGGTCGGACCCAGGGACGCGGATGTGGCTTTCGGGTTGGGCTTTGCTCACTCCGAGGACGACTTCAACACCATTCAACTGGTAGCGCTTGCCACTCGCGGCCAGCTTGCCGCAGTCGAAGGGCGGAAGGCGGCGGTGAGTGACTATCTTGTCCACCTGTTGCGGGTGTGGGAAACGGTGAATGCCAAATATGAGAGCGACCTTCCTGCGGATGTGCGCGCCGTCCTGGAAGCATATGCCGACGGCGTTAACTACTATGCGGCCCTTCATCAAAACCAAGTCATACGTGGCTCGGTACCGTTCACCGGCAAAGACCTGGCTGCCGGATTTGTCTTCAAGACACCTTTCTTCTATGGGCTCGACAAGGCTTTGCTCAAGCTGAGCAGTCCCGATCCCAGCCCCAGTTCCAGCTCGAAATCCAGCTACCCGTCGACGTCTCTTTCTCTCTCCACGTCCCTGTCTAACGACGGCCAGGATGCGTTTGCGATCACGCACGATGCCATACCCATTGGGTCCAATGCGGTGGCAGTTGGGCCGTCACGTTCTGCGGATGGAGCAACGCGGCTTCTGGTTAACTCTCATCAGCCCTATACCGGGCCGGTCTCATGGTACGAAGCAGTCTTGGAGAGCGGTGAGGGTTGGCATGTAGCCGGCGGTTTTTTCCCTGGGTCACCCTTTATGCTGCACGGCCACAACCAGCATCTTGGCTGGGCCAATACTGTCAATGAGCCCGATCTCATTGACATTTACAAACTCACCATCAACCCTGCCAATCCCAATCAGTACCAACTGGATGGACAGTGGCGCGATTTTGAAAAGATCGACGCCAGAATACGCGTGAAGATCTGGTGGCGGCTGTCCTGGACCGTTCATCGAGAAGTCCTCTACTCTGCTCACGGGCCGGTGTTGAAGACCGACCGCGGCGTTTTTGCCATTCGTTATGCCGGGATCAATGACTTGCGTGAGTCGCTCCAGTATTACCGCTTGAACAAAGCTGCCAGTTTGGCGGATTGGCGTGCAGCTATGGCCCTGCAGGCCATACCCAGCGTCAACTTTATTTATGCCGATGAGAAGGGAAACATCGGGTATGTGTATAACGGATTGTTTCCGGTGCGGCAGGAGGGGTTTGACTGGCAGGACTTCCTGCCGGGGAATCGCTCCGATCTGATCTGGCGCCAATATCTGCCTTTCGACAGGGTCCCGCAAATCTGGAACCCTGGTGGTGGACTGGTCTTCAATTCCAACAACACGCCCTTTCACGCCGCCGCGCCATCAGATGACCTCAAGCCGCAGGACTTCTCGCCTACGCTGGGAGTTCAGGAAAACATGACCAACCGCGCGTGTCGAGCCATGGAGACTTACGGCGCCGATTCCAAGATCACGCCAGAAGCTTTCCGCGCCTACAAATTCGATCTGAGCTATAGCGCGCGCTCGGAAGAGATCCAGGTGGTTGACGAGGCGATCGCCATCGATGCTGGCAATAGTGACGACAGCGGCGATTTGCGCAAGGCGCAGGAAATCCTCAGGCAGTGGGACCACCGGACCGACATCCAGAACCGGAGCGCGGCGCTCGCAATCCTGACCACCGAGCCTGTGCTTCGCGCCAGGACGGAGATCAAGGGCAAACCGCAGCCGCCCTCACAGGCAGAGATCATCGCCTCACTGCGCGAGGCCGTGCGGACGCTCAAGGCGCATTTCGGGCGTCTCGATCCCGAGTGGGGTGAGGTGAACCGATTCCGTCGCGGTGAGCTCAATCTCGCCATTGATGGCGGTCCCGATGTCTACCGCGCTGTTTATGGAGTGCAGCAGCCCGACGGCACACTCTCAGCGGCGGTCGGTGACACCTTCATCATGTTTGTCACCTGGGACAAGGCGGGCACCCTGACGTCGGAAAGCATCCACCAGTTCGGGTCAGCAACGCTTGACCAGAACTCGCGCCATTATTCCGATCAGTCACCCCTTTTCGTTGCCATGAAAACCAAACCCGTCTGGTTCACTCAGGCGCAGCTTGCCGGGCATATCGAAGCCGATTATCGCCCCGGAGAACGTCACCCCGTTGATCGCCGGCCATAGCGACCGAGGGAGCAAGTACCGCCAATGCAGTTCCCTGGCCTCTCTCTAGTCAGATTCATGTTTCAGGCAACCAAGATCGTATATAACCGTTTTATCTACAGGGCCACACTCTTAGCGCGTCCAATACACATAGAACGCATATCCGCCGTCCGACTTACCGGAATTTACCGACGTCTCTGTGCCGGTCTCCACTACCGCATCGGGTTTGGGTATGGTAGGGCAGGTGAAGGTCGGAGTTGGAGGTAGGGCAACCTTGATGAAACCTATACCTTGGTTTGGCGCGGTGGGGTCATTGGCCAAGGTGGCAATCGCACTCTTTGGTTTGAAAGTGAGTTTGAAGCAATACAGACCGTTGCCTCTACCCAGGGCCACAACATTCTTCGAGTTGGCAGCATCAAGTTTGCCATTACCGAGAACGTGAGCGTAAGCGATTGCAGTAGGAGGAGCCGCATTGACGTCTGGGGCCAAGCCCGCACTACCGACGATCGCGACTATACAAGCGCATACAGTGAAAATTCTTTGTGCGAACAGATTTTTCATCTTTGATTCCTCTTTGGTAAGCTAGAGCATTTTTAGAAATAATGTGCCGATTTGTTTAATGCGCTCCGCTCCAACACCGGGAGCTACGCGCAGGCCTTCGGCAGAGCGGAATTGTTTCGTTTGCTGTTCTTTACCGCAGGCTGAAGCCTGCTCCGGCACGAGTGAACTCGTGCCCTGATACAAGTCTGCTCGGCACATTATTAGCTAAAACGGTATAAGAACAGGGTTTCGAATCGGAGTTCCTGTAGTCTTCAGGCCAAAATGTTCCGCTGACAACTGCCCTCATTGAGTAGAAACGCAATGGAGAGAGGTTTCCCTAGCTCGGATAAATCAGATTGTCTTAGCGGAAGGATCGGCAACCATGAGAATGGATCAAATGCGGAATCCAACACCATAGATCAGGTTAGCTGGCCATTCTTATCAGACTACGGTGGAGCTTAATAAGGGGATAGCAGAACAAATGAACGGAAGCACGGTTGTGTTTGTCGGCACTGTGGGCTGATATGAGTCGCGTTCTCTAGAAGGAATCAAGGTGTCTTTAGGCAAGCTCGTACAAAAAGGGCCTCTGCCGGAAAGACAGAGACCCTTCTGGGGAGTTACGCGTCGCCCCTTTATTTTGGCTTTGTCGTGGTTTGCGGCGACGAGGTTGCTGTTGCGCCTACGTTGTCGCAGACGGGAGTAGGTGTCGTCTTGCTGATCGTTGCCCCGCCGCTGGTTCCAGCGGTTTTCGTCGCCGGACCCGAGGGCGCACTGCCGACCGTCTGGCAGTTCATGAAGTTGTTGAAGGCATCGATGTCCGACTGCGAGTTGGTGAAGCCGATCCCGTGGCCGGCGAGGACAAAATATCCCAGAATGTCGCCCGCATTCCACTTGGGCGGATTGGCGTTCAGGAACAGGATCGGCACGATGGTGCTGGAGTCGTGCAGGTAAACGATCTTGGGCGGAAACGCCGTAATGTTAGGCTGCTTCACGATGAGCGGCGAGGTATTGTAGAGCGTGGCTCCGGGAAATCCGCCCGTGCCGCAGGCCGGCACATCTACCTGGACGAAAACATCAAAATAGCTGGAGGCGGGAAAATCGTTGGCCGCCGCCCCGCCCGGCCCGGAGTGCGACTCTACTTCGCCCGGGCTCACGCGCGATGGCGGGCCGGAGACGATAGCGCTGTCATACCAGACGCCGGCGCGCACTGCTACGGGACCGCTGGTCATTTTGAGCGAGCGCACTTCAGTGTGAACTTCGCGGGTGCCGGCGCCCGATGCACAGGCCCCAGTCGCTCCGGCGCACGGAAATCCCGGCGGCGGGAAGAGCATGGCTTCACTGACGGTGGTGTTGGCGGTGCCTACGGCGACTCCGTTGACGTCGCTGTTGTCACCATCGTTGATGACACCGCTGCGGCCTACGAGTGTGGCCGGATCAAACAAAGTGGGGCTCTTCAGAATCTGAGTGGTGGCATTGTATCCAGGACAGCCGGCAAACAGTCCGGCGAAATTATTCGTGACCTGAATTTGAAAACTTCCCAGCGAAGTAGTGAGATCATCACCCTGCCCGGGGAATTGAGCCAGGGCCGGCAAGGCGGCCGGCAAAAGAGCTGCAAGGAAAACCGTTGCTGCATATTTCATACACAGACCTCCTGTGTTCCGCGAGAAGGTTGGCTGGAACACTGCATTTGGTGGAAATTAGGGATTCTTAAGAAAACATGGCGTTTCCTAAGGCGTCAAACGCATCATGCCAGGCGATCTTAAAGTGAAAGGGCGAAGATCGGCTTCTCCGAAATTGCGTTTTTGCGGGCGCCAGCCGGAGTGCAATGCCAAAATGGGAAAGTTTCAAACAGGGAAGAAATGGCCTTGGCATGCCGGGGTCGTGCTGACCCGACGACCCGATGACCCGATTACGCTACTCGCTCGCGTTCGGGTTGGGAGCGCATCCAGAAGAACAAAGTATCGGCGAGGTTAGCGGCGTGATTTGCTATTTGCTCCAGAGAGCGCGAGGCCAACAGCAAGGCAACGTCGGCGACTGCGTCGTAGACGCCCCTTCCCAGCCGCTCGCGAATTCGGCTGGAGACATAGTTGCGATAAGCCTGCACCAGCGTCTCGGTGCCAAGGGCGCTTTCCGCCAGCACCACATCCTGACGCACCAGCGCGCGCAGCGTCTTGCGGCACATGTGGGAAACTGCGATGGCCATGGGTTGAAGCTCAAAGCGCTCACTTGTGCTGTGGGCGGCTACTTCTGAGACCCGGCGCGCGATGTTTGCTGCCAGGTCTCCCATCCGCTCAAGGTCTTTATTGATTTTCAAAATGGAACCCATGGAGCGGATGTCTTGAGTGCTAAGATCTCTCTGCCCCAGGCAGAACAGAATGGCGGCATCCACATGCATTTCCATCTGGTTGATCACAGATTCCCGTTGCAGCACGCTCTGCGCCAGCTGCATATCGCCCGCCAGCAGCGCTTCAATCGCCTCGCTGACCGCGTTCTCCACCATTCCCGCCATGGCCGTAGTCAGCGCGAAAACCCGCTCCCGTGAATCCAGACACACTTGTACCGGTTGCGACATATGACCCTCACTCTATGGATTGGCTCAACCCTATTTTCTCGCAGATGTGTTAAGGGAAGATGAAAAGCGCTAGCATTCAGCCCGCAAATATCTAAGGCTAAAGGACATAGATCATTTTCGACCTGGTTAGAACGTGAGCCTTTGCAGCGGATGCTCGGGGTGTACACCCTGAAACATTAGTAAGCGGGTAGGGGATCCCTCCCTCTGGTCGGGATAAACTTCCAAAAAACACCGTCAGCAAGCCAAGTCAGGCCGTCTGTCTTTCGCCGTCAATTTTTGCAGAACCAGGAACAGATTTGGCGGGGATGAAAACGGAGAATACCGTGCCGGTGCTTTTACTGCGAACCGATATGGAGCCACCGTGCTTCTTCACGATGTCCTTTGAGAGCCACAATCCGAGACCAGTCCCGGTGTCTTTTTTAGTGGTGTAAAAGGGCTCAAAGATTTTGTGCCTGTCCGCCGGGTTGATGCCTGTACCGGAATCAGCCACCGTAATGCGAGCGCCAGGCAGCGCAGAGTGGTTCCAGCTATAGGAGTTTCTGACCCTTACGGTGATGGTTCCCTGACCCCGGATGGCGTCAATCGCATTGGCGATCAGGTTGGAGAACACTTTACGGATTTCCCCTGGGAACACAGCCACTTCGGGGTGGGCCTGATATTCCTTTTGCACTGTGATCGCCCTGGATTCTATTTTCCTGGTGTAGAGGTCCAGCACTTCATCCATGATCTGGCGCATATCGGCCGAGACCGGAGAAGAGGTATCGCGGTAGAAACCCAGCGTTCGCCTGGTCATATGCGCCATTCGCGCCAGCTCCCGATCAAGCAGTTCGAGTTGCTGTCGCGCCTTCTGGTCAAGCGACTTGTTCTTGCGAATGAGGTAGGCGAGGTTGGTAACGGCAGCCAGCGGATTGTTCATCTCGTGCGCGATGGTTGCTCCTAACTCCCCTGCAGTGGCAAGTTTTTCGGCGCGATGCAATGCGGCTTCGGCAGCTATTCGATCAGTGATGTCGCGCGCAATAGTGGCCGCCTGGCTGATCTTTCCTTCTTCGTCGAACACTGGAGAGATGGAAAGAGACACATGAATTCGTCTGCCGTCCCTGGTGATACGTTCGGTCTCAAAATGCGCGATTTTTTCGCCGTGGCGGAGGCGATGGAGAATGCCCGGGATCTCCGTAACTCTTTCCGGTGGGGCAAGAACGGAGACGTTCCTGCCAATAATTTCCTCGGGCCTGTATCCATACATCTTCTGCGCCGCCCGGTTCCAGGTGAGGACCGTGCCATCCAGGGTTTTGTTGAAAATCGCGTCTTCGGAGGACTCGACCACCGCAGCCAGTTGCGCCCGCCGTTCATCGGCATCTTTTTCGGCTTTCGATTTCTTCCTGGCCAGGCTGCTGATGAGGAGGGCCACGATAACGAAGAACGCCAGGCGCACCAGATCACGGCCTCGAACCGCGAAGGAAAACCGTGATGACAGCAGGATGAAATCCGCGAGTACCGCAGATAGTATGGTAGAAAATATTGCCGCGCCGAAGCCGCATACACGAGCGCTGAGCGCCACGGCCGCAAAAAAGAACGCAAATGGGGTGGCACGCGCTGCAGGCAGAAACTGCAACAGGAGCGCAAGCAGGACGAAAATGGCTGCCACGCCGTACCGGACATACCAGCGCGAACGACCCAGATCCCAATTCGATATCTTGTAAGGGACAGGCATCTTGCTCACAAAGGATCCTGCTTCAGACGCTCCAGGACGTCATCGGGATGAATCGGCTTGGCCCACAATTCAAACTTATAGCCTTCACGCTCGGCCTGTTGCATGAGATCGCGGGTCTGAGCTTGTCCTGAGAGCAGGACAATCCGCGTTTTCCGCCCGATGGCTTCAATGGCCTCGGCAAGCGCGATCCCATTCATGTCCGGCATGATGACATCCGTGATCAGGATATCCACGCCGGTGTTGCGCGCGTGCTCCAACGCGCTGGCGCCGTCGTAGACGGCGACAGCCAGGAAATTACCGCTATCATTGAGAATCTCCGCTAGCGTGTCCGCGATCAGATGTTCATCGTCCACAATCAGCACAGTACGGCGACGCTGTTCCTTGCCAAGATCTGGATTCCGGCCCGCGAATAGCGAATCGCGTTGCGGCTCGTTCCCACGGGGCATCACGAGTGCTGTATTCATTACGCACCTCTATGGGCCAGCAAGTTGGCTCGCTAATCTGAGATGCCGTCTCCAGGCAATATGTCAGCCAACTTTCTCGCCGGGCAGGGCAACTAAGCAATGGGGTCCATTATCCGAAAACTATTGTCCCCCGCGCCACCGTAATCCTCCAATTGCCGGCCCAGCTATGGAGCACCTTCGAACTGATATGGAAAAGCGGAAGATCAGGATTCTCTTCGCCGATGATGAACCTACCATTCGAGCAACCCTTCCCGTTATTTTGCAGCAGGAGGGATTTGAGGTATCGGTGGCAGCCACAGTTGGCGAAGCGCTGGCATACATCAATCGAGATTCATTCGATGTCTTGCTGGCGGATTTGAATATCGGCGAGCGCGGAGACGGCTTCACGCTCATAAGCGCCATGCGTCGCGTTCAGCCCCAGGCAGTCACACTCATACTAACCGGCTATCCTGACTTCGAAACGGCTTTGCAAGCCATAAGGAACCAGGTAGACGACTATTTGACAAAACCGACGGACGTGAAGGAGCTCGTCGCTACCATCAAAGAGAGAGCCGCCAATCCCAAGCGAGTCACTCCCGTGCAGGTCAAGCGCGTGTCAGCGGTGTTGCGAGAGAGCACAAACGAGATCGTAAACGAATGGCTGGAAGAGACAAACAAGGACGCGGCTCTCTCTGCGCTTCAGCTCAACAAGAAAGAGCGGCTCGATCACATTCACTTGATCCTGGAGGAGCTGGCAAAACGAATCGAGGCTGGGTCCAATGTGATCGCCGACCGCGAGAAAAAAGGCGCGACCCGGCATGGTCAGGAACGATTTGAGCAGGGCTACACTGTGCGGCGTATTGCAACAGAAGCCCGGCTGCTGCACGGCGTCATCTCTCGTATCCTGCACAAACATCTTCTGTCCATCGACATGAGCACTTTTATCTCCGACATGATGCTGATGGGCGAGGGACTTCACGAAGAATTTGAGGAATCCATCCGGGCTTTCGAAGAGCAATCACGGTTTCCCCAGACAGCGTGAACGTGGTTGTGCGGAGAGCGCAGTCCATGGAAGTAGGTCCCTCACACGCTTCGCGTGACAGGGATAAACTCCGAAACTGTCTGCAGGGAGAAGAAGAATGTGGCACCGTGATGGAGTGCGCTTTCCACGCGCACGCTCCCGCCGTGATTCAGGACAATATGTTTCACGATTGCCAACCCTAGTCCCGTGCCGCCGCTCTCGCGGGAGCGATCTTTGTCCACACGGTAGAAACGCTCAAAGATGCGCGGCTGGTGTTCGGCAGCGATGCCTGGACCGAAATCACGCACATAGAATTGCACGCTGTTGTCATGCGCTTCAGCGCCCAGCATGATGCGGTTCCCTGCCCCGCCATACTTCACGGCATTGTGAATGAGATTGGAAAACACCTGATGAATGGCGTCCACATCCGCCAGCACATGGCATGAAATCGAGCGCTCCAGCACCAGATCCACTCCCTGATTGCGGGCCAGCTCGCGGAAATTATGCAGCGCGTCCTCCAACAGCACATCGACCGCCACGGAACGCAGTTCCAGCTTGCGCTCGCCGGATTCAACCCGGGCCAACGTCAACAAGTCCTCGGTGAGACGCGACATGCGGGCGGCATTCTTGCGGATGATTTCCAGAAACTCTCTGGAGCTGCCGTTGGAACTGGAATCCAGTAATGTTTCAGCATAGCCCTGGATGGAAGTCAGGGGGGTCCGCAGCTCATGGGAAACGTTGGCGATGAAATCGCGGCGCGTCTTCTCCACGCGCTCCACTTCAGTCAGATCATGGAGCACGGCCACGGCCCCGCCATCCGGCAGAGGAGCGGTAGTCGCCTGAAAAATCTGTCCTGGGACCATGGTCACTACGCGAGTGTTGACGACCAGTCCTTTCAGCATGGACTCCCGCAACGCACGCAGCACCTCGGGATCGCGAATCACGTGCAGCAGGGCCTTGCCCAGGTGAACGCCCGGGGGCAGCAGCCGAGTCATGGATCCGTTCACCCAGCGGATCTTTTGTTCTGCGGAAACAGCAATCACCGCTTCCTGCATGCTGTTCAAGAGGGTTTCCAGATGCTTGCGGCTGTTTTCCAGTTCAGCAAAGTTCTGCTGCAGCCGATCAGCGGTCCTGTCCAACGCCATGGCCACCTGGGTGATTTCATCGGAGGAGGAATCGTGAATGCGCGCTCCCAGATCACCGCTGGCCACCTGCTCGGCAAAGCCTGTTATCCGCTTCAGTCGCCGCGAAATCAAGTGCGCAGCCAGCGCAGCCAGCAGGACGGAAATCAGGAGTGCGGTCAGCGAAGCCTCGATCACGTAGCTTCGCACCTGGGCGGTGGTGGTTTGAATGGCGGAGAGCGGATAGGCCAGGCGCACAGCGCCATTCTGGACAGGCGCCGCCACGTACAAGAATTCGATTCCCAGCGTGTGGCTGCGACGAACATCGCTGCCCATCCGTCCACTCAGTGCTGCCTGAAATTCCGGACGAGTGGCGTGGTTCTCCATGGTTTCGGAGTTGGCCTCGGAATCCGCAAGCACCTTTCCCGACCGCTCAATCACAGTGGCGCGCGCATCGGCAGCCTTGGCTGTGTCAGTGACAATTTTGAGCAGATTGGGATTGCGGGCATCCTGCATCTGATTGGCAAAGAGCGTCGTCTTTTGTGTGAGTGAGTGCTGGATCTCATTGCGCAGAGAGTTTTCCCAGGACCGGCGGACGACGAAATCTATAGTGATGGTGGCGATAATAATCAGGAGCAGCGCGGCCAGCGTGAGCTTTAAAAAAATCCGGCTTCTCACTTCGGCACCTCAAAGCGGTAACCGGCGCCGCGCACGGTGCGGAGGTAGCGGGGATTTTCAGGATCGCGTTCGATTTTCTCACGCAGCTTGCGCACGTAAACGTCGACGGAGCGCGGGCTGACAAAGCTGGTATCGCGCCACACGGCATCCAGAAGCTGGTCGCGGGTAAAGACCTGTCCGGCGTGTCCGGCCAGATGATGCAGCAGACGGAACTCAGTGGTTGTGGTGACTACCGGCTCTCCGCGCACGGCCAGAGTCATGGCCGATCCGTTGATCTCCAGGTCGCCGGCATTGATGACGGCGGGAGGCAAGGGACGCTCGCTGCGGCGCAAAACAGCCTTGACCCGCGCCACCAGTTCGCGTGGACTGAAGGGCTTGGTAATGTAATCATCGGCGCCGATCTCCAGTCCGACAATGCGGTCGGTCTCCTCGGTCTTGGCAGTAAGAAAAATGATGGGGACCCCATTCAGCGGCGTGCCCGCCTGGCGGATTTGGCGGCACAGCTCCAGACCGTCTCCACCAGGAACCATGATGTCCAGGACAAATAAGGAGGGCCGCTCACGCTGGGCCTCCGCCAGCACATGAGATGTGCCGGAAAAAGTTCGAACCCGGTATCCGGCCATTTCCAGGTGGTGCCGGACCAGCCGGGCTATATCGCTATCATCTTCAAGAACAAAGATTTTATGACTTACGGCCATGCTCCGCCTTAATCGATAAGGATAGTCCATCGGGCAAACAGCTCAGGGTACATAGAGAATGTTAAAGGAATGTGAAGTCAGGGTACAGCATTAGGTAACCGGGGACAGGTTACACAGAATCAGGTCATGCCCTTGGCTTTTTGGCTTTTTGGCTCCTGCCCCTCGCTCTTGCTTCATTCACATTGGGAGGTGTTTTTTATGACCCTTCAATTTGAAACGGCTATTAGAGATATAGGATTGACAAAGGTTCATCTTTTATATATAAATTTTCTGGTCGTAAGAAATCTTGGCGGGCCTTGGTTTTCGTTCCCGATTTATATAATCGGCTCGAAGGAAATTCGGCTCAGAGGCAAAAATTGTCTCTGGGCCATTGTGCTTTATAGGGAATTTTTTTAGACCGGATTGTCCTGAAAGCCACCGCTCCTGCCCGAGATTGCAAGACGCACGTTGGGGGTATTGCAAGTCAGGCTGTATAGCGGGGCCCTGATTTCCGCTCCCGGAATGTTCCGGACTGTGATTGGAGATTTGGCCCAGAGGGGAAACCTCTCTGGGCCTTTTCGTTTTTAAGGCCCACTCCGGAATCATTCGCGGAAATTCAGGTCCCTACGTTCGGGGGAACGGAGGTACGCAGCGTGAAAAAACGCTTTCAGTATGTCTGGATTGTGTGTGTGGGGCTGTTCCTGTTGTTGTTTCTGGTCCTTCCAGTGAGGACGAGGCCGGCATCCGGCTCGGACAGCGATGAGGCCGATGCCGTCGGTCCCAAGTTTTCCCTTGAGGCTGCTTCCATTTTTGGCAAGCGCTGCACGGCATGTCACACCTACGGAAAAGGAATCAAAGTAGGTCCTGACCTTAAGGGAGTCAACGACCGGCGTAAGCGTGACTGGCTGCTCAAGTTCATTCACGGTTCCTCGGCTGTAATCCAGTCAGGAGATCCCACAGCGACCTCTCTATTCGCACAGTTCAAGCAGCAGCGCATGCCGGACTGGACGGACCTCTCCGATAAGCAGATCAACGACGTTCTGGACTACCTCGCCATCGCCGGACCGGACATCAAGCCGGCCGACGAGCGCCATGCGGAGTTGGCGACGGCGAACGACATCGAGCGCGGACGCCAGCTCTTTTTCGGTGATGCCCGCCTTAAGTATGGCAGCCAGGCCTGCGCCACATGCCACAGCGTGCAGGGCAGCGGCTTGCGCGGCGGCACCCTGGGACCCGACCTCACCGATGTCTATCTGCGACACCAGGACAAAGCGCTGACTGCCTTCCTGAGACAGCCCTGCTTCCAGTGGGACGCCGGCGCATCTGTGGGAGCTTATCTCACCACCAAAGAGTCGTTCGCGCTCAAAGCATTTCTGCGGCAAAGCGCTCTTCAACCCAAAAATCAGGCGGCGTCCGCGGGAGGCAGCCGATGAAGCTTAATTTTCTTTTTGCCATTTTTCCTTATATCGCGCTGGGGTCGCTGGCGGTGGGAACGGTTGCCCGCTACCTTTTGTTTAGAAAACAACCGGAGTTCATCTCCGCCGAGACTGCAGAGGCTAAGGCCATTTTCAGGGGAAACCGGCTGTGGCAGATCAGCCTGGTGTTCTTACTGGCAGGCCACGCCGTCGCGTTCGTGGCGCCGCGACTCATGTTGCAATGGAACGCCAGCAGCATGCGGCTCTATCTGCTGGAGGGAGCTGCCTTTGTCATTGGCTGCGCTGCTCTGGCTGGTTGGTTTTTTGTTCTGTGGCGCAATCTGAAACGCCACGGCGGGTCAACGCTCACGGAACTCTCAGATGTCGTCCTGCTTGCGCTGCTCTTTGTTAGCATCTCTACCGGGCTGATTGTCGCGGTGCTTTATCGCTGGGGATCGGCCTGGGGAGCCATGACTCTGGCGCCTTATTTCATCTCTGTGTTGCGGGGAAAACCCACGGCCAACCTTGTTTCGCAGATGCCGTTTGTGGTGCGGCTGCACGTCTTCTCGCTTTTCGCTTCGATTGCGATCCTTCCCGCCACACGCCTCGGGACGGTCCTGGTTGCATCTCTGCGCGCACTCCTGGGCGTGTCCGGCAGACTGGCATCTGCGGCTGGGCGGGCTGCTGAAGCGCGGCTCAAGAAACTCAACCCGGCACCCTGGCTCTGGCCGGAGGAGGACTGATCCCATGCGGCTTCAGCTTGTCGTCCTTGCCGTGGTAGGCCTGGCCATTGCCGGTGGCGCCGGAGCATATCAGCTCTCGCGCATCGGCATTCACCAGGGCTACTCGCCGGACCAACCTATTGCCTTTCCTCATAAAGTTCACGCCGGCGACAACAAGATTCCCTGCCTCTATTGCCACTATGCAGCAAGGACCAGCCGCCATGCCGGGATTCCTCCGGCAAGCGTATGCATGAACTGCCACAGCATCCTGGAAAAACAGACGGTTGAGATTGAAAAACTGAAGGAAGCCGTGCAGCAGGAGCGCCCCATCCGCTGGGTGAAAATTCATAACCTGCCCGACTTTGTCTACTTCAATCA
>DATDGH010000095.1:0-3896 GCA_036522215.1 Candidatus Angelobacter sp.
GGCGTTTCTTGCCTCGGTAGACAGTGACCGTAACCGTATCTCCGCCCCGGTGGTTTTGCATGGCATGCGATAAATCCTGCTGGTCCTGGATTTCCTGGTCATCCACCGCCACGATCAAATCACCCCCGATGGTGATTGGCAGGTTCCCCAGGTAAGCGCGTTCTGTTCCCGCATGCAGCCCGGCACGCTCGGCTGCGCTTCCCGGCGTGACCTGGATGATCAGCAATCCTGAGTCCGCGGCCAGCCCCAACTGGTCGGCCAGGTCTGGGCCGATGGGAAGTGTGCTCACGCCCAATGTTGGCCGGCGCACACGTCCGATCGTGACCAGGTCGTTGAGCACCGCCTTGGCGGTATTGATAGGAATTGCAAATCCAATCCCCGCGCTTTGTTCCGCTCCGCCAGTCAGGATCATGGAGTTGATGCCGATTACCTCGCCCCGCGAATTCAGCAGCGGCCCGCCGGAATTGCCGGGATTGATGGCGGCATCGGTCTGGATGGCTTCATCAATAAACCCGCGTTGGCCTTTCAGCGAGCGGATGGAACTGATGATGCCTCGCGTCATGGTTCCACTCAACCCGAATGGATTACCGATAGCGAATACTTTTTGCCCCACAACCAGGCCTTTGGAATCGCCGAGCACCGCCGCAGGAATCGAATGCACGGCAATCTGGATGACCGCCAGATCATGCTGTGGGTCTGCTCCAATGACTTCGGCGCGATACTTTTTCTTGTCGCTGGTAGAGACCTCGACCTGCCGCGCTCTCTCCACCACGTGATAGTTGGTCAAGATGTGTCCTTCTCCATCAATCACAAAGCCCGAGCCCTGCCCCTGCTGCGGCACCGGACCATAGAAGAAATCGAAGGCCATCGCGGTGGAGGTGATATTCACCACAGAAGGCAGGGATTTCTTGTACACAGCGATGTTCTCCTGCTCTTCGGCGTCATAGCTGGGTGGAGCCGACGCCTCAGTCAGTTCCACATGCCCCGGCCGCGACATCCACGAGGGCCGCAAGCGGTCAATGTGATTGGTGAAGAAGTAAAAGCCAGAGGCAAGAACAAAACCAAGCAACAAAGGACGTAACCATTTCATGGAAATGCACCAGTATTTAGTACTTAGTAGTTAGTATTGAGATTACCAACTTCTTTCTAAATCAGTCCCATCAGCGTCATCAGCGGTAAGCTTTTGATTTGCTAACTACTAAATACTAATTACTAACTACTTCTTCCAATCGCCATGGTCTTCAATTCCGCGTAAATTCTCTCCACCTGCTGGCGCGTCCGTTCCAGCGAGCCGGAATTATCAATAACGTAATCAGCACGCCGGACTTTTTCCTCGTCCGGCAATTGCGCTTTGTTGCGCCGTTCGGCTTCGGCGCCGGCGGCGGCCTCATCCAGTCCGGCACGCTGGGCATAGCGCGTTACCTTCTGCTCCGGACGGCAGGTGACCACAATGGTTTTGGCGAACCGTCCCTTCACGCCAGCCTCAAAAATCAAGGCCGCCTCAACCATGATGACCCCATTGGGCTCACGCACGCCAATCTCATACATCAACTGTTCCTGCCGCCGCACCACGGCCGGATGGACGATCTTATTCAGCTCTTCCACCCTGCCGTTGCCAAACGCGATAACTGCCAGCCGTGAACGATCAATCTCGCCATCCTGTTGGACGATCTCCTGTCCAAAGCGTTTCACCAGCTCTTCATGCACCGGCTGACCGGGACGGTAGAGTTCGTGCGCGATCTGGTCAGCGTAAATAAGGTACGCGCCCAGGTCGGAAAACATCTTTGCCACAGTGGATTTTCCGCAGGCCAGTCCGCCTGTAAGGCCCACACGTAGCACTTACTCGCCTCGCCTCAGCCGGCAGGCTTTCACTGTGTTCACCATGAGCATGGCAATGGTGAGGGGCCCAACGCCGCCGGGCACAGGAGTGATGGCGCCGGCCACTTCGGCCACATGCGGGTCCACATCGCCCACTAGAGTAGAACCCTTTTCCGCAAAAGATTTCTCGCGCGCCACGTCTCCGGCAAAAAATTTATCGAACTCCGCCCGGTCTGTGATCTTGGTTGTGCCTACGTCGATGACCACGGCGCCAGGTTTCACAAAGTCTTTGGTAATCATGCCGGCTTTGCCGATCGCAGCCACCACAATGTCTCCCCGGCGGCAGACCGCCGGCAAATCGCGCGTTTTGGAGTGGCAGATGGTCACAGTAGCATTGGCATTTAATAGCAGGGCGGCCGCAGGTTTGCCCACCAGATCACTTCGCCCCACTACCACCACGTTCTGCCCTTCAATGAGAATATTGCTGCGACGGAGGATCTCAACCACCCCGCAGGGGGTACAAGGAGCCAGCCCCGGCCGCTGCGTTGCGACATTGCCGACATTAATCGGATGCAGGCCGTCCACATCTTTTGCGGGAGCGACCGCGAGCAATATCTTTCTGGAATCCACCTGCCGCGGCAGAGGCAGTTGCACCAGGATGCCGTCAATTTCGTCGCGTTGGTTGAATTGTTGCACCATGCCCAGCAGTTCTTCTGTGGTTACAGACTCCGGCGGCGTGAGCTTCTCACTGTAAATTCCCAGCTGCTCACAAGCCTTCACTTTGTTGCGGACGTAGATTTCTGAGGCAGGATTATTTCCCGCCAGAATCACCGCCAGCCCGGGACGCTTGCCCCGCGCAGTGAGCTTTTTTACGTCTTCCGCCACTTCCGCCCGAATCTGGGCGGCAATCTTATTGCCGTCGAGAATGATAGCTGCCATAAAAGGGACGTTACAGAATACAGGTTAGAAGAAACAGGGTACAGTTCCAGGGAAGCGAAGAACAGGGTCGTCTTCCCGGATGGCCCGAGGACCCGGTTTCTTCACTGCGGCATCTTCGCCTGGTCTGCCTGGAGATTGGGGATGCCATCGCGAATGGGATAGATACGCCGGCAACCAGTGCATTGCAGCGAACTCCCATCCTCCGCCAGCGTCAGCGGTTTCCAGCATCCAGGGACAGGGCATGCCAGCATGTCGAGAAATTGTTTGAGCATCATTTCGTTACCGCAAACATATTAGCGCAGACCAGAAGGCCTTGTTTGGGATGTTTGAGGGGAGGCCGCTGGCCGGCTCCGTCTTCAAATCTCGGATCTATGACTCGCTGACGGGAATCTTCGCTCTTCGATATCCCGATATGCCAATGCGCCGATAACCCACTTCCGCGAGTCTTATGTTCTAATACTGTGATCAATGCAAGGTGCGACCAAGGGCGAACAAAGCTTCCAGCCAGGGGACTTGGTTCCGGAATCAGGGGTGTACGCCGTGGTGCACGACCAACATCGGCAACGGCACTCGGCTACCATTTTCAAGGGCCGTCATTTTCCGCCGTGCGCGCGCTGCGGCGATAGAGTCCGGTTTCTGTTGTTGCAGCGCGCCACTTTGATTTTAGACGACGTTGATTTCAAGCAATTGTCTGAGCATGATGAGACCGGCAGCACCTCGGATGAGAAATAAAAAGTACTTGCGCCCGAATCTACGGAGGGTTATATAAATTGACTGCTCACTACACCCCCATGCAGACACGCTTCAAAAGATTCCCTGTTCGGAACCCTCAACTGCTCCGCAACCCGCGTTTAAAGGGCGGGGGAAAGTCGCGCCGCCATTCCGGGCATGGGCCCGATAAGCCAACACCGCTTTTTAACGCCGGTGAGACGGTGCGGGAAACAGGTATTTACGAGGTCGTACACGATCGCAATCACCGTACCGCGCATGAAGTAGTTCTTCTGGCTGCCGACTCGTTCCCAGCGTGCGATTCCTGCGGACTCCTGGTGCGCTTTCGACTCGTGCGCACCGCCCCCTATATTTTCCAGGACGAGGATTTCGAGGAATCGCAATAAGACAGCACTTTAGCAATCAGCATT
>DATDGH010000096.1:0-3823 GCA_036522215.1 Candidatus Angelobacter sp.
ACATGGCCGCTTCCGGGAGCACGCTTCAGGCTTCCCAGGACGTAATGCTGCAAATCGTGGAACTCTCCTTTCTCTTTCAGACCCAGATCGCGTGGGCGATCAAATGGCACCTGGACATCTTCCACGATGGTTCCCGGATGCGAGCTCATAATAAAAATTCTGTCGGCCAGGTAGACAGCCTCTTCCACGTCGTGCGTGACAAAGAGAATTGTACACGCAGTTTCATCCCAGATTTGCAGCAAAAGCTGCTGCATCTCACTGCGGGTCTGGGCATCGAGCGCTCCGAAAGGCTCATCCATCAGGATCACCGATGGACGCAGGGCCAAGGTGCGGGCAATAGCCACACGCTGCTGCATCCCGCCGGAAAGGGTCTCCGGATACACCCCGGCAAACTCCGTAAGCCCTACGGCCTTCAGCAGATGGTCCACCGTCTCTTTGCGCTGCTGCGGGGGGACACCGTTGATCTTAAGGCCGTAGCCGATGTTTTCTTCCACCGTGAGCCAGGGCAATGAGGTGTATTTCTGGAACACCATGCCACGATCTTTGCCCGGCCCTTGTACCGGCTGGCCGTTGACCAGAATTTCTCCTGTGTCCGGACGGTCCAGGCCCGCCACCATCCGTAGCAGAGTGGATTTCCCACAGCCGGAAGGCCCCAGCAGCACGCGGAATTCGCCGATATCGCGCCCCGCAGGAGAGAATGCATCTTCCACATCGAGGTTGATGTCCTTGAGCGCCTCAATCCTCTCACCCTTGGGCGCCATGAAGGTGCGGCTGACATTGCGGATGGTGATCTTTGATTTCTTAGTTTCCATGGCTCACCGATGCCTTGCGATGTATTCCGCTGCCCACGGCTGCCGGCGCTTGCGAGGCGGCCTGGGTGGTTTGTCTCCACGGAAACAGAATCTTTTCCAGGAAGGTGAGCAGCGACCGAAACAGAAATGCGGCCACACCGATGGCGATAATGCCGGCATAGACCAGGTCAGGCCGGTGAAATTGCTCGGCCGACTGGATCATGGCGCCCACGCCGCCGTTGCGGTTCACAATCTCCGCCAGAATCACGTAGGTCCAGCCAATGTCATAGAGAATGCGGAAGGAGGAAAAAACTCCGGGCAAGGAGGCACGAAACATCAGCCACAGCACGTGGTGGCGTTTTGCCCCCAGAGTGTACGCCGTTTCCAGCAGCGAGTTATCAACCCGGTTTACTTCCTCCACCACTACCGCCAGCAGGTAAAAAAACATACCGAACCAGAGGAAGATGATCTTCATCCGCTCTTCTATGCCGAACAAACCAATGAAGGCCGGCAAAAATGCGGTCAGGGGCATGGAGCGCATAGGCGCGGCCACCGGATTCACTAACTCATGGACCCAGCGAAAACTCGCCATCAGCAGGCCAAGTGGAATGGCGATCACTGCGCACCATAAAAATGCCTGGCCGATGCGCAACCAACTGGTGACTACGTTCTTGAGCAGCTCGCTTTCTTTCCAAAGGTCTGGAAAGGCGCGCACCACTTCCATCGGCGTGGGCACAGCAAACCGGTTCACGATGTTCCACTGAGTCAGGGCAGCCCATATCGACACCACCACAACCCAAGCAAAGAATGCCAGAGCCAGGCGGACTGGCCGGGAAAGCTCGCTTCTTATGGAGAACAGATTGGACACAGTAATCAGTATTTAGTATTTAGTAGTTAGTAATTAGACTTTTACGTCTGAGATGCTCAATCAGGCCGATTCAACAATTCAAGCGCTTCCGTGCGCTCGGGTGTTCTCCGTCTTGATTTTGTTTTTTTGCCTTTCCCAATTTTTTTTCACGTGGCTTCGTGGCTCCGTGTCTCCGTGGTGCGGGATTGCCTTTGTCTTTCCGATGACCCGATGACCCGATGCACCGATGCACCGATGACCCGATTAATTCAGTTTCCCGGATTTGCGTAAAGCTTGATATCCGTGCGCCGGTTTTTCTCGCGGCCTTCAGCCGTCGCATTGTTATCAATCGGCTTGTCAGGACCATTGCCCAAGGTCCGCAAACGCGCTGCCGGAAAACCATATTTCTCCATCAGGTATTGTTTGACCGCATCTGCGCGCTGGCGCGAGAGGTCCATATTGTACGTTCGCGATCCGGTAGAGTCGGTGTTGCCTTCAATATCCACCACCGTGTTTTCATAAGCGCGCATCTGGCCGCCAATCTCATCCACCACCGCGCGTGAATCCAGGCTCATGCGCGCCGAGTTGGGATCAAAGTAGATGGAGCGATGCTGGGTAGCCAGAGGAGTTGCTCCCTTGGAAGGCTGGTGATACTCAATCGGCTGTTCGCTGGATGCAGTGGAGAAGCCGCTGCCGCTCAGTTGTTGAATGTAGCGCCGGTCCAGGCTTTCTTCCGCGTCGCTGGTGTGTTTGATCATGCGCAGGTCGCGGTACATGTCTTGCGCCATGCCAAAGATGTTGTTGTAGTCCGCATTCGATCCCTTCGTGCCCATAAAGGCAACGTTGTCCGCGTAGTCCGCCAGCTTCACACCCCCCAGCATGGTCTTGGCCAGATCAGCTTCGATCTTAAAGTCTTTGACCGTGCCAATCAGGCTATAGGCACGCGACGGCTGGTTCTTGATGAATTCCACGCCCTCCAGCCAGCCCTGGGAGAACTTAACCAGCGTCTGGGGGTACTTGGCGGCAAAGCTGTCGCTCACAATCAGAATGTCGGCGATCAGCCGGTTGGCGATGCGTGTGTCATAAATCTTCTTGGACCCCGCGCGCTTGATAACAGCATCACTCATGTCCGGGTCCCAGGCCACGGCGGCATCCACTTTGTCCTGAGCAAAGAGAGTTGCCGGCTCGATGCCATCCTTGGTATGTACCGCTTTATTGAAAATCTCCTGGCGCTGATCGGTGCTCAGGCCGGAAGCTTTGAGTCCGTTATACAGGAGGAAATGCGAAGGCGTGTAGGGAGCAAAAGCTACGGTCTTGCCCGCCAGATCTTCAATGCTGTTGATGCCCTGTTTGCCGATCACGCCATCAGCGCCGCGCGACCAGTCGACCATGAGGAAGGCGTGCGAGCTGAAACCACGTTCCTGAAACTGGGCATAATCCTTGGCGTAGACGTCGAGTGTGGTGAGCATGATGTCCACATTGTTTGTGGCCAGAGCCGTAGCGCCCTCAGTCCAGTCATCAATGATCTTGAAGGAAACCTTCAGGCCTTTGTTGGCGAAGATAGAACCCGGCGCAGTTTCCAGCCCGCCATTGGCCACCAGGCCGGCGGCACATCCTACCCAGACATTCAAGCGTACGCGAATCTCGGGGTTATCGCTGGTGGAGGAAACCGGCAGCGGCTCCGAGGTGTTCACCTTTGGGGTGCTCGAGCTCTTGCCTCCGCTAATCATCTTGCTGAAATCGATGACTCCGTACTTGTAAAGGGCGAATCCCACCAGGGCCAGCCCAACCAGAAAAATCAGTATCTTGCCGCCTCTTTCGATCTTTACCGCCATTCTCGTTCCTCCGGTAAAACGTTCAGAGTAACTGCGTGCGATGCTTTTACGCTCGACTTTGCTCTTGATCTTCCGATCACCCGATCACTCGATCGCGGCGATCTTCCCTGTGGCCTGTTGCCTGTGGCCTGTGGCCTATGTGGTCTTCTCTTTTCCACCGATGGTCTTCTCCACCGATCCGGCGCCCGTCGCGGCAGGCGCAGCCAGTCCCATTTCAATCTTGAACTGCTTTACCAGTTCGGCGGACTGTATCTGCTGGGCCTCTTCTTCAATTTTGATCTTCTGCTGGTCCACGTTGCCCAAAGCCATGTCCATGCGGGCTTCGTTGACCGCGGTTTCTTCTTCAATCT
>DATDGH010000097.1:0-2003 GCA_036522215.1 Candidatus Angelobacter sp.
ATTTTTGAGCGCCACTTTTTCTCCCGGCTGCAAGCCGCCGGCAATCAGGAGCTGGGTGCGTCCGCGCCGCGCCACTTGTACCGGACGCTCTTCAAATTGAGAACCATGGAGGACATAAGCGACCGGGCGACCATCCTTTTCAAAAACCGCTTCCACCGGCACCAGAATGCTGTTGGGAATCTTCTCTACGGCGATACGGGCACTGGCGCTCAATCCCGGACGAATGCGCGAATCGGCCTCCTTAATCTCCAGTGCGATATCGAAATTCTTGGTAAACGGCCAGGAAGAATAGTCGAGTTTAGCCAGCGGGCTGATCTCAGAGATCTGTGCGGGAAATTCCTTATCGGCGATAGCATCGAGGCGAACAGTCGCGGTTTGATTGGATTTCAATCGCCCGCGATCGCTCTCATCCACTCGCGCGCTCACGCGCACCGTGGTCAGGTCAGGCAACTGAGCGATAACCGCTCCCGACCAGGCGCGGTCTCCCTCTTTAAAATCCGGGGTGCTGCCGCCCTGGGTCCAGTTGCGGGCCCGCTGGTTGGGCATGATTGTGACCATGCCGTCTGCCGGCGCCCGCAAGGTGAGCGACGCCAACTGCTGCTGGGCCAGATGCACGTCAAAAAGGGATTTCTCACGTTTATATTTCTTAGCGTCGATGTCTGCGTCAGTGGAATTCTTAGTGGAGACGTCTTTTTGCTGCAGCTCTTTGTATTTCTGTTCGGCATCGGCCAGTTTCAGCCTGGTCTCGGCGCCATCAATTTCAGAAAGTATCTCCTGCTTGCTGCTATCCAGCCTGGCCCGGTCCACATCGTAGCGCCCTTGCAACAGATCAGTCGCCTGCTGCTCGCGGCTGAGACGAGCTTCAGCTTTGCTGTGGTCAATGTCTGCTGTGGCCGATTTCAATTCGGAGAGCCTTTGATCGAGCGTGGCTTTGAGAGTGGTGGTATCAAACTGCACCACGACGTCACCCTTCTTGACCATGCTGCCCATAGGCGCCAGCTTCACAATCTGCAGATCGCCGGCGATGGAGGGTGCAGTGAGTTGAATGGAATGCAAGGCTTTAATGTTGCCGCGAACGGGAATATTGTCGACAAATTCGCCACGCTGCACTTCGGCCGTGGGCACATTGGGCGGGGCGGCGCGGCGAAAAGCCAGCCCTACTCCGGCGACCAAGATGATGGCGGCGGCGACAGCAGCCAGGCCCCTGGGGCCCTGGAAAAATCCGCTTTGGAAAAACTTCTTCATGTATTGGAGTTGCGCAGGACAACTGCACCCTTCTCCACCCCTGAAACGATCACTTGCTCAACATCGTTGGCCGCGCCCAGTTTCACTTCCCGGCGTTCAAAGCCGGAGCCGTTCTTCACCTGGATAAAGGCATGGTTGCTTTCGGTGACGATGGCGTCTCGGGGAGCAACCAGCACACCTGCCAAGCAGTTCAACTGAACATCCACGGCTGCGGAAAGGTCGGGGAGCAGTTTGGGGTCGCTGCCATTGATGGCAAAGAGCACAGTAAAGACACGCACCTTGTTATAGAAGGCGCTGGTCTGGGCCACAGCGGCAATGCGCTCGACCGTTCCGGAAAAGGAGAGATCGGGATAGGCGTCCAGATGGATGCGCGAAGTCTGGCCTTCACGCAAGTCATCAATATCCGCCTGATTCACGCGCACCCGCACTTGCATGCGGCCAGGATTCACAACCTGCATAAAGGCAAAGCCGGGCCGGACCTCGTCGCCTTCCTGCACATCCGAGAGACTGCCGGCCTTCCACATGGAGTTGATTACGGCAACGCCGTCCACGGGCGAATGGACCACCATTTTCTCTGTGTTTCCCTCGGCCCAGCGCATAGCAGCCTGAGCGCGGTCACGCTGGATCTCCAACACGCGCAAGTCTGCCAGATCAGCCTGGCGCTTCAAATCAAATGTTTCCCGCAATTGCTGGAGGGTGGCGCGAGCCTGTTCGAGATTCAACTCATTTTTTTCAGCATCAATTTTGGACAAGATTTC
>DATDGH010000098.1:0-4807 GCA_036522215.1 Candidatus Angelobacter sp.
CGTTTCGACCCTGAAGATCCCATCTGGCCCAACCGCGACAGATTTGTGCTCTCTATCGGGCATGCCTCCATGTTGCTCTATTCCTTGCTGTACCTGACGGGCGTACAGGCAGTGGACCCGAATTACGAAACGCTGGGCAAACCTGCTGTCACCTTGGATGACATCAAACGTTTTCGTCAATTGGACAGCAAGTGTCCCGGCCATCCGGAATATCGCTGGACATCCGGAGTGGAAACCACTACAGGTCCCTTAGGACAGGGTGTGGCCACAAGCGTTGGCATGGCGATAGCCAAGCGGTGGCTGGCTGCGAACTTCAACAAGCCTGCCTATGAATTGTTCAACTACAACGTGTATGCCATGTGCGGTGACGGAGACATGATGGAAGGGGTCTCCGGCGAGGCCGCTTCCCTGGCAGGTCACCTGCAGCTCTCCAATCTGTGCTGGATCTACGATAACAACCACATCACCATTGAGGGCCACACAGCACTGGCTTTTACAGAAGACGTGGCTACTCGTTTTATCGGCTATGGATGGAACGTGACCCGCGTGGGCGATGCGAATGATCTGGAAATGTTGTCGCGCGCCTTGCACACTTTTCTGGATACCGATGACCGTCCCACGCTCATCATTGTGGATAGTCACATTGCTTACGGCGCGCCGCACAAGCAGGACACTGAGGCAGCCCACGGAGAGCCGTTGGGCGAAGACGAGATTCGACTGGCAAAACGGAATTATGGCTGGCCTGAAGATGCCAAATTTCTGGTCCCGCCCGAGGTGCTGGAGAACTTCCGCAATGGCATTGGCAAGCGCGGCAAGGAATTGCGGACGGCCTGGGAGGCGATGCTGGATAAATACAAGAGGGATTTTCCCGACCTAGCCGAGAACCTGCGCTTGATGCAGCGCCGCGAACTGCCCGTGGGCTGGGACAAGAATCTGCCCAGTTTCCCCGCAGATGCGAAGGGGCTGGCGACCCGGGAGTCTTCTGCCAAAGTCCTGAATGCCGTAGCGCAAAATGTTCCCTGGCTTATCGGGGGCGCTGCCGATCTTGCTCCTTCGACCAAGACACGATTGACGTTCGCAGGCGCCGGAGACCTTGAAGCAGGGCAATACGGCGGCAGGAATTTCCATTTTGGCATTCGCGAACATGCCATGTGCTCCGCTTTGAACGGAATGTCCTTGAGCAAGGTCCGGCCCTTTGGAGCAGGATTTCTGATCTTCAGCGACTACTCGCGCCCGCCCATGCGTTTGGCTGCGCTCATGGAAATCCCGGTAATTTACGTATTCACTCACGACTCCATCGGCCTGGGTGAAGATGGCCCCACGCACCAGCCGGTGGAGCAGCTTGCCTCGCTACGGGCCTTGCCAGGATTCCTGGTGATTCGTCCGGCAGACGCCAATGAAGTCACTGAGGCCTGGCGCGTGATCATGCAATTGCGGCACGAACCGGCGGCGCTGGTCCTCTCCCGCCAGGCGCTTCCAACGTTGGATCGGAACAAGTATGCGGCCGCCTCCGGACTAGCTAAAGGCGCTTATGTCCTTGCTGATGCGACTGGCGGCAAGCCTGAATTGATCCTGATGGCTACCGGCAGCGAAGTTTCTCTCTGCGTCTCAGTCTACGAGAGGCTCAGCGCGGAAGGGCACAAAGTGCGTGTGGTCAGTATGCCGTCGTGGGAGATTTTTGAGCAGCAAAGTCCGGAGTACCGCGACAGCGTGATCCCGCGGGATGTTAAGGCGCGAATCTCTGTGGAGCAAGCCTCTACCATGGGCTGGTCGCAATATGTGGGCACGGATGGCATTACAATCGGAATGAAGACTTTTGGAGCTTCCGCCCCGCTGAAAGAATTGCAGAAGAAGTTCGGTTTTACGCCTGACGCGGTAATCGCGGCAGCCAGAAAGTTGCTGGAACAAAGGAGACAATGACGCATGCAAGTCGTCGTCGGCTCGGATCATGCTGGGTTTGAGCTAAAGAAGGTCTTGAGTGACCATTTGCAGCATAATGGCCACCTGGTTCTGGATGTGGGCACGTACAGTACAGACCCGGTGGACTATCCTGATTACGCGGAAGCGGTGGCCTTGAGCGTGCTGCGAGGCGAGGCCGAGCGCGGCATTCTGATTTGCGGCAGCGGCGTGGGAGCGGCGGTTGCGGCGAACAAAATTCGAGGAATCCGAGCTGGCCTGTGCCACGACAGCTACTCAGCCCATCAGGGAGTCGAGCACGATGATACCAACGTACTGGTGCTGGGAGCCCGCGTGATTGGAACAGAGCTGGCCAAGGATATTTCCCTCGTTTTCCTGAATGCCCGCTTCACTGGCGAAGAGCGGCATCAGAGACGTCTTAAGAAAATCCTCGACCTTGAGAAACGCTATGCGGTTGGCAAATAGTTAAAGGAGCGAAGTTATGAGTCCGGTTAGCACCCTTGAGAGCTCAAAATCCGCGAAGACAGGCCAGGACAACCCACTCCTGCTGCTGCAGAAACTCGGCCAATCGGTTTGGCTCGATTACATTCGCCGCAACCTGTTGACAAGCGGCGAACTCCAGCGGTTGATTGATGAGGACGGCCTGCGTGGGATGACTTCCAATCCTGCCATTTTTGAAAAAGCAATTGCCGGCAGTACGGACTATACGGACATTCTGGAACAACTTCAAAGTCAGCGGCGCACCTCAGGTGAAATTTACGAAGCCATCGCCATTCGCGATATCCAGGATGCCGCTGACCGCCTCCTGCCGGTTTATAAGCAAACCAATCGCCGTGACGGATACGTGAGCCTGGAGGTTTCTCCCAAACTGGCACGGGACACGACGGGCAGCATAGAGGAGGCCCGCCGTTTGTGGAACGCGGTTGGCCGCCCGAACGTGATGATCAAGATTCCCGGCACGCTCGAAGGCTTGCCTGCTATTCAGCAGTTGATCAGTGAGGGCATTAACATCAACATCACTCTGCTTTTCTCCCAGGAGGCATACGTAAAAGTTGCTGAAGCTTTCATCGCCGGATTGGAAGCTTATCGCGGACAGGATATTGGCGGGATTGCCAGTGTTGCCAGTTTTTTTGTCAGCCGCATCGATACTCTTGTCGATTCTCTCCTTACAACCAAATTCAAGTCGGTAAGAAACGCGCAAGAAGAGGAACTTCTGCGCAGCCTGATGGGCAAGGTCGCCATCGCCAACGCCAAGCAAGCGTACCGGCGGTACGGTCAAATCTTCTCCACTGATCGCTGGAAAGCACTGGCGGCGCGGAGCGCCCAAACTCAGCGTCTACTGTGGGCCAGCACCAGCACCAAGAATCCTGCATACCGCGATGTCATGTACGTGGAAAATCTGATCGGACCAGATACCGTAGACACCATACCCCCTGCCACTCTGGACGCTTTTCGCGATCATGGCCAGGTGGCACGTACGCTCGATGCTGACCTTCCTGCTGCTGACAAAACCATGGCCGACCTGGAGAAAGCCGGCATCTCCATGAAAGCCGTCACCGATCAGCTACTGGAAGAGGCGATCAAGCTTTTTGACGACGCGTTTGACAAGCTGATCGCGGCCATCGAACAAAAAAAAACTGAACCCGCCAAAATAAGACCCAAGATTGCCTGCCTGGACTACGATTTGCCTGCTCCGCTCAAGCAGGCCGTAGACGCCACCCTCAAAGACTGGCAAGCCAATGACAAAATGAACCGCCTGTGGAAAGGCAACAGCACTCTCTGGACCGGCAACGATGAATACAAGTGGCTGGGCTGGCTGCACGTTGCGGAAGATCAGGTTGCGCATCTGCAACAGCTATACGACCTTGCCAATGATGTCGTGCAGGCCGGTTTTCGTCACGCGCTGTTGCTGGGAATGGGTGGATCCAGCCTATGTCCGGAAGTGCTGAAGATGACCTTCGGAAAACAGCAAGGCCATCCTGAAGTTCATGTGCTGGACTCCACTGACCCGGTGCAGATCAGCGCGGTCGAAGGCGAGATCGATGTAGCCAAAACGCTGTTCATCGTGGCCAGCAAATCGGGCAGCACGCTGGAACCAAACATCTTCAAGCAATACTTCTTTAATCTTGTGGAAGAGATTGCCGGTAAAGGAAACGCCGGAGAGCAATTTATCGCCATTACTGACCCCGGTTCCAAGATGGAACAAGTGGCGAAGCAGGACCGTTTCCGCCATATCTTCTATGGAGTGCCCAGCATCGGCGGGCGCTACTCAGCGCTTTCTAACTTTGGCCTGGCGCCAGCGGCAGTGATGGGACTGGACGTCAAACAGTTTCTGGAATGCACGGAGAAGATGGTCCGCGCCTGCGAGGCGGCTGTTCCAGTGGAGCAAAATCCCAGCGCGGTCCTCGGAGCCGTTCTGGGTACTCTGGCGAAGCAGGGCCGCGACAAGGTCACTCTCATTACCTCACCCGGAATTTGGGATTTGGGCGCATGGCTGGAACAGTTATTGGCGGAGAGCACCGGCAAGCAAGGTAAAGGCCTGATTCCCGTTGACCGGGAAAAGTTAGGCCCACCGGAGGTCTATGGCAACGATCGGCTCTTTGTCTACGTACGCCTGGAGAATGCGGCTGATCCTGCTCAGGATTCGCAAGTCGAAGCGTTGCGCAAGGCCGGCCAACCTGTTATGCGCATCAACCTGGGTGATGTCTACGAGATTGGCGGCGAATTCTTCCGTTGGGAGATTGCCACAGCAGTGGCGGGCTCCATTATCGGCATCAACCCCTTCGATCAGCCAGACGTGGAGGCCAGTAAGATTGTTACCCGCCAGCTCACGGCGGAATACGAAAAGACTGGAAAACTTCCGGAAGAAAAACCGCTCTGGGAAGGAGAT
>DATDGH010000099.1:0-3087 GCA_036522215.1 Candidatus Angelobacter sp.
CATGCTGATTGCGCTACCAGGTTTTGCTAATTACTAACTACTAATGACTAAGTACTGCTCTTCACAGCGCTGCCGCTCCGCTTACGATTTCAATAATTTCACGCGTAATCTTTGCCTGCCTCACGCGGTTCATATCCAGGGTCAAAGAATCGATCATGTCTCCGGCGTTGTTGGTGGCCGCATCCATGGCCGTCATGCGCGCGGCATGTTCCGCAGCTTCTGATTCCAGCATTGCCCGGTAAAGTTGAATGGCCACGTATCTGGGCAACAAACCGGCGAACAATTGGGCCGGAGGTTGCTCGTAAATGTAGTCTACTTCTGCAGTTCCAAAGGCCGCGGCCCTTTCATCGATGGCCTTGGTATCGGTGGCGCGAACACCGACCCCGGCATGCATGGCGGCTTCAACGCGCCGCTTGCGCTCCTCCTCGGTCGCCTCTTCCGCGCTCTCGTGGACCGTCTCGCCAATCTTTTCCACCGGCAGCACACGGTCTACCACCAGACGCTGCGCAATCACTGACTTAAATTCGTTATAGGCAAGGTAAACCGCGTCCGTTTTCGCCGCCACGTAACTGGCGATAACAGCGTCTGCAACTTCGTGTGCCGCGGCAAACTGCACGCGGTTGAGCAGCCCTACATCTTCCCGCACAATCTGGATTTCGCCTTTGCGATCTCCGCCTTCTTCCGCAACCGGAAAGCGGCGGCGGAAATAGTCGCGAGCTTTTTTCCCTACTCCGACAATGTCAATATTCTTGCCATGTTTGGAAGTCATGAAACCCATGGCGGCGCGCAAAATGTTGGAGTTGAACGCTCCCGCCAGGCCTTTTTCGCCGGAAACCACAATGATGGTGATGTTGTTTTCAGGCCGCCGCACCAGCAGCGGGTGACGCAGCTCACCGGTTTGCGGATCGTAGACCTCTGCCCGCGCGACCAGAGATTTGAGCACGTTGGTGAGCATCTGGGCATAAGGACGCGCGGCCAGCGCCCGTTCCTGTGCGCGACGCAGCTTGGCGGCCGAGACCATCTGCATGGCTTTGGTGATCTGCCTGGTGTTGCGCACGCTGCGAATGCGCCGCCGGATGTCGAGAAGATTTGCCATATCCTGATAGCTACTAGCTGCTGGCTCCTGGCTTCCAGCTAAGATCCAAATCAAAATTCAAAAGCAAAACCGAAATTCAAAAGCAAACCAGAAGGCTATTTTCCTACGGTCGCGGACTGCGGTTGGTGCTCGCTTACAAAGCGCTGCTTGAATTCCTTCAGGGTCTTTTCGATTTCTGCTTTCAGAGGATCGTCAATGGTCTTCTTTTGCATGATCGATTCGAGCAGCTTTGCATTCATGGATTCCACGTACTTATACAGTTCGGTCTCAAACCCACGGATCTGCTCGACCTGGAGATCATCCAGATATCCGTTGGTTCCAGCAAAGATAATCAAGACCTGTTTACTGAACGGCAAGGGCTGGAACTGGTTTTGCTTCAAAACTTCCACCAGCCGCTTTCCGCGATTGAGCTGCGCCTGCGTGGCCTTGTCCAGATCAGAGCCAAACTGGGCAAAGGCGGCCATCTCGCGATATTGCGCCAGTTCCAGCTTCAGCGTTCCGGCCACCTGCCGCATGGCCTTGATCTGCGCCGAACCGCCCACGCGACTCACGGAGATACCCACATTCACTGCCGGACGAATGCCGGAGTTGAACAGGTCAGTCTCCAGAAATATCTGGCCATCCGTAATCGAAATTACGTTGGTGGGAATGTAGGCCGAGACATCGTTTGCCTGGGTCTCAATCACCGGCAAAGCCGTAAGTGAGCCGCCTCCCATCTTGCTGGACATCTTGGCGGCGCGCTCCAGCAGCCGGGAGTGAAGGTAAAAAACATCGCCCGGATAGGCTTCGCGGCCCGGCGGACGGCGCAACAACAACGAAATCTCACGGTAAGCGGCGGCATGTTTGGAAAGATCATCGTAAAACACAACCGCGTGACGGCCGGTGTCGCGGAAGAATTCGCCCATAGCACAAGCCGAGTAGGGCGAGAGATAAAGCATGGGCGCGGGCTCAGAGGCAGAGGCAGCCACCACAATGGTGTAATCCATGGCGCCGTGGTCTTCCAGAATTTTCACCACCTGGGCAATGGAAGATCGCTTCTGGCCGATGGCGCAATAAATACAAATCAGGTCGTTGCCCTTGTTATTGATGATGGTGTCCAGAACCACAGCGGTCTTGCCGGTCTGCCGGTCGCCGATGATGAGTTCACGCTGACCACGCCCGATGGGAATCATGGAATCAATGGCCTTGATGCCGGTGGCCATAGGCTCACGCACTGGCTGGCGATCAATCACGCCGGGAGCGATGCGCTCCACGTGGATATGTTTTTCGGCAGCGATGGGGCCCTTGTCATCAATCGGCTGGCCAAGTGCATCCACTACGCGGCCTACCAGACCCTGACCGGCGGGAACGGACATAATCTGCCGCGTCCGCTTGACCTCGCCACCCTCTTTCGCCTCAGTGTAGTCACCCAGAAGCACCACACCTACCTGGTCTTCTTCCAGGTTCATGGCGATGCCGGAGACATCGTGCCCGAAGTCGAGCAACTCGCCGGCCATGACTTTGTCCAGTCCGTGCACACGGGCAATGCCGTCGCCCAGCGAGATAATGGTCCCGACTTCGTCCACAGAAACCTTGGACTCGTAGTTTTCAATCTGTTCGCGTATCAGTTTTGTGATTTCGTCTGCTTTGATTTGAGCCATAAAAACCTATTGGGTGATTGGGAAATTTGGTAATTGGGTAATTGTTAAAACATAGCTGCCTGGAATCCGCGCTCTTCAATTACGAAATTACCAAATTACTCAATTACCAAATTCCTTCCATCATCCAAACTTTCCCGCCCGCGTGGACTGCCAAGTTCTTCAAGAAGAGGACATCTGCTCCTTGATCTTTCTCAACTGGCCGCGTACGGAACCATCGTAGATGGTGCTGCCGATTCGCACCGTAGCGCCGCCCAGCAATGACGCGTCGCGGGAATACGTGGCTTGAATCACTTTGCCGGTGACTGCCGCCATTTGTTTTTCCAGCAACCGCCTTTCGTCCTGAGTCAGTTC
>DATDGH010000100.1:0-6922 GCA_036522215.1 Candidatus Angelobacter sp.
CCCCTACTCGCGCGCTGAAGAAAACGCGCGCGAGCTTAACGGGGACTTCGGGATAGCAGAGCATCGAGGGTAAGGAGTGCAACGACGGGCCAGCATTCATGGCAGCAACCACCCTCTTTCCTTAACTGAACGGTATTGGGGGACCCCGGTCATCGGAAGAAACACCCAACACCTCGATGCGTTTGAGTATCCACTGATTCCAAACAGCGATCAGCCGACCTCAAGAGCCCCGATCAAATCCGTAATTTTGGCCACGCGATGGTCGGCACACCAGCGTCCCAGGCCGTCCACAATTTTTTCCGTGGCGCACGGGTCCCAGAAGTTTGCCGTACCCACTTCCACTGCGGCCGCTCCAGCGAGCATGAATTCAACCACATCTTCCGCGGTGGTGATGCCACCTAACCCGATCACCGGAATCTCCACCGTATGCGCCGCCTCATAGACCATCCGCAGGGCGATGGGTTTGATGGCCGGGCCGCTCAGTCCGGCAGTAACGTTGGAGATGCGGGGCTTGCGGCTCTCAGCATCGATGGACATGGCCACGAAGGTGTTAACCAGTGAAATGGCATCGGCGCCGGCGTCTTCCGCCGATTTGGCCATCAGGGGGATGCTGGTCACATTGGGAGAAAGTTTGACGATCAGCGGCCGCCTAGCGGCTGATTTGCAGCTGGCCACCAGCTCTTCCAGCAGCACGCGATCGGAGCCAAAAGTGATGCCGCCATGCCGGGTGTTGGGGCAGGAGACGTTCAACTCGTAGGCGGCAATCCCTTCGGCGTCGTTCAGAATCCGGATCACCTCCACGTAATCTTCGCGGGCGTAGCCAAAGACGTTGGCGACGACCACGACATTTTTTTTGCGCTGCAATTTCGGCAGCTTTTCTTCGCGGAAGGCCAGCGCGCCAATGTTTTGCAGCCCAATCGAGTTCAACATGCCGGCAGCGGTCTCGAACAACCTGGGTGGCGGGTTCCCGGCCATGGGTTCGCGCGACAACCCCTTGGTGACAAATCCGCCCAGCTTCTCCAGCGAGACGATGTCCTCAAATTCCACTCCATACCCGAAGGTGCCGCTGGCGGCGATCACCGGGTTCTTGAAACTGATGCCGGCGAAGCTAACGCTCAAATCTGGCTTGTGTGGGATTGTGGTCACAGAGAAAGGATAGCATTCAGCATTCAGCACTCAGCCGGTCGCTACGCCGAGGGCGTAGTCTCATAAAAGCCACTAACTGCTTCCGGCATTTTGGTCGTGTTGGCAATCGGGTCACCACCACCCCAGCACGCCAACAGCGGGCGCGCCGGGGACCCCGGTCATCGGGTCATCGGTGCATCGGGTCACCACCACCCCGCCACACGAAGCGCGCGTCAGGGGCCCCGGTCATCGGAAGAAACACCCAACACCTCGATGCGTTTGAGTATCCACTGATTCCAAACAGCTTAGCAAGCAGTCAGTGGAGAGCCAATGCAACATGGCGGCGGTGGAGCGAGAGTTTTTTGGAGGACAAGAAAGGCAAAAGCGTAAGGCTTCTAATCATTCCTTTTCGAGCAGAATGTGTCTTTGGCTGAATGCCGACGGCTGAGTGCTGAATGCTCGGTCAGCATGGTAGATTAAAGATTCCATGCTCGATCTGGCTTACGTCCGCGAAAATCTTCCTGCGATCGAGGAAATGCTGCGCCATCGCGGCCTCGATCCTGCCCAGGTGCTGGGGGATTTTCGCGCAATTGATGAGCGCCGCCGCCATGTGATAACCCAGGCTGAGACTTTGAAGGCGCAGAGGAACCGCGCCTCCGAGGAGATTGCACGCCTCAAAAAATCAGGGCAGGATGCCACCGCCCAGGTGGAGCAGAACAAGGCGCTGCGGGAGCAGGGGGAGACGCTGGAGAAGCATGCCAGCGAGGCTGAGCAGGAATTGAGGAGCGTCCTGGCGGGCATTCCTAATATGCCGCATTCTTCTGTGCCGGTGGGAAAGTCCGCGGAGCAGAACGTTGAAGTACGGCGCTGGGGTGTGCCGCCGCAGTTTGACTTCACTCCTAAACCGCATTGGGAGTTAGGCCAGGAACTTGGAGTGCTGGACCTGGAGCGGGCAGTGAAGCTCTCCGGCGCCAGGTTTGCCGTGTACTGGGACCTTGGGGCCAAACTGGAGCGCGCTCTGGCCAACTTCATGCTGGACCTGCATACGCGCGAGCATGGCTACACGGAAGTCCTGCCGCCCTACATGGTGAATTCTCAGTCCATGTACGGCACCGGCCAGCTGCCAAAATTCGCCCAGGACTCGTTCAAGTGCGGGCAGCACGACCTGTGGTTGATTCCCACCGCTGAAGTCCCGGTCACGAATCTTTATCGCGATGAGGTGATTGAGAACTCCCGTCTTCCCATTTCACTTACCGCGTACACGCCGTGTTTTCGCAGTGAGGCGGGCTCCTATGGCAAGGACGTGCGCGGCATCATCCGCCAGCACCAGTTTCAGAAAGTGGAGCTGGTGAAGTTCACGCGCCCGCAAGACTCCTACCAGCAGCATGAGCAACTCACGCACGATGCAGAACGGGTCCTGCAGAAGCTGGGCCTGCCTTACCGCGTCATGCTCTTGTGCACCGGAGACATGGGCGCTGCCTCCGCCAAAACTTACGACCTGGAAGTCTGGCTGCCAGGACAGCAGCTCTACCGCGAGATCTCTTCCTGCTCTAACTTTGAGGCCTACCAGGCGCGCCGGGCGAACATCCGCTGGCGGCCGGAGAGCAGCAAGAAGACCGAGTTCGTCCACACCCTGAATGGCAGCGGCCTTGCTGTTGGCAGAACCTGGGTGGCAATCCTGGAAAACTACCAGCAGGCCGACGGCAGCGTTGTGGTTCCAGAGGCGCTCCGTCCGTACATGTGCAGCGACAGGATCAGGAAAATCGGGTGATCGCGCGTGATCGGGTGATCGCCGTGATCGGAACCCCAAAACCTTTCAGCGCGAATTGCCAGCAAATCACCGGCGAACGGTTTGCGTTTGGTGGCGCCATCGGGGTTTAGCCAAGAGCCAAGCCAAAGGCTAGCAGCTAGGAGCCAGGAGCCAGTAGCTCTCTTCCCAGATCACGGCGATTCGACATGATTGCTGCTTGAACTCCCCTAATTTAGACTGGAAAAGATATGTCTCGAGTTTGGCGGACCATTAAGGGCTATATTTTCTGGACTTATGAGCGTGGCAGCTTTCATTACGATGTAATGGTCACGCTGATCCTGATCTTTGTCTTTCTCGCCCCGCAATTCATCAACTTCAAAGACAAACCAGCCGAACACCTGCCGCATCAAACCGGGATATTCTTTACCACGGACGGAAATAAGATCGTGTACAACGTAGATGCGTCGATTGTGGATGCGCAGGACGAAGGCATGGTCCGCACCAACCTGCTGCGCGTCATCGAGCCCATCTCCGGCCGGGTGAGTATCACCAGGCTGGACCGCGTCAATGATTCTTCCGGACACATTGTGGCCTATCGCGCCGTGGTCCGCAAGGAAGGGCCGCGATAAGTGAGCAAGGAAGCAATGCACCTAAGGAAGGCAGGCGCCCGATGAAAACCCTGGCGTTGCTCTCCCTTTTGCTGGCTCCCATATTGGGAACCCAGCAGAAGCCCGCTGCTCCACCTGCCGCCGGCAGCAGCGCGGAACTGGGAACCGTACTCACGGAAATGGACAAGAGAGCGGCTACGTTCAAATCCGCGCAGGCTGATTTTGAGTGGGACAACTACCAGAAGGTGATGGACGAAACTTACAAACAGACCGGTCGAGTCTATTTCCGCCGTAACGGCACAGATGTGGAAGCCATGTTTGACATTATTGAGCCTCATGCCAAGCAAGTCCTGTTCAAGGGTGGAAAGCTTTTTCTGTACGACAAAAAAACCGACCAGCTTACCGAGCACAAGACTCAAAACAAAGCTGACGTAGAGGCCTTCCTGAGTCTGGGTTTCGGCGCTCCTGGCCAGGACTTGCCTAAAAACTACGATGTGAAGATGGATGGCTGGGAAACCGCGGATGGGATGAGGGTGGCGAAGCTGGAACTGGTTTCAAAATCTGAAAAAGTCCGCAACATGTTCACCAAGTTCATCCTGTGGATCGATCCCCAAAGGGATGTCCCCCTCAAGCAGCAGGTGCTTGAACCTGGCGACGATTACTGGCTTTCCCACTACACCAATTTCAAGCTGGATGGCAAAATTCCTGACGACATTTTCCGCATCAAAACCACTTCCCACACAAGAGTGGTCACTGTAGACCAGTAATTACAAGCTCTCAGCGCTTACAGTTCATTCTTTCACTGCGATACCCAGGGTCTTCATCTTGCGGTAGAGGTGGCTGCGTTCCAGGCCCAGGACCTCGGCGGCACGGGTGACATTGCCGTGGTTTTCGTCCAGTTTTTTGAGGATGTAATCACGCTCATAGGCGGCGCGCGCCTGGTGCAAGCTGGAAAATCCCGCAGCCGAGCGTCCAGCGGCTTCACGGTACACCAGCGGCGGCAGATGCTTGCGCTCAATCTTGTGCACTGTGGGATTCATAATGACCACGCGCTCAATCACATTGCGCAGCTCGCGCACGTTGCCCGGCCAGGAATAGCGCATGAGCACTTCAATGGAATCGTCCGTTATTTCTTTAGGCCGGCGGCTGTAGGCAGCGGAGATCTCCTTCAGGAAGTGCCGCGCCAGCAGGGGGGTATCTTCCTTGCGCTCACGCAGCGGCGGAACGTAGAACGGAATCACGTTGAGGCGGTAAAACAGATCTTCACGAAAGTTGCCGCGCGAAATCTCATCTTCCAGGTCCTTGTTGGTGGCTGCGATCACGCGCACATCCACCTGGATGGGATCGTCATCACCCACGCGAGTGAATTTCTGCTCATCCAGAGCGTGCAACACTTTGGATTGCGTCTTCAGGCTCATGTCGCCCACTTCATCCAGAAACAGCGTGCCACCATCAGCCTTCTCAAATTTTCCTTCTTTGTCTCCGGCCGCGCCGGGAAGCGCGCCTTTGCGATGTCCAAACAGCTCGCTCTCGATCCAGTCTTCCGGGATGGCGGCGCAATTGACTTCGACAAACAGGTTCTCCATGCGCAGGCTATGCGCGTGGATGGCCAGCGCCACCAGCTCTTTGCCGGTGCCAGATTCGCCGTAGATCAACACGCGGCCGTTGGTGGGCGCCATGATGCCGATCTGCTGCCGCAGCGCCTTCATGGGGATGCTCTCGCCCACGATCACACTTTTGGCGTGCACCTGTTTTTTGAATTCAGCGTTTTCGCGGCGGAGCCGGTGGGCATCCAGCGCGTTTTTGATGAGGATGAGGGTTTTTTCCAGTGAAAGCGGCTTTTCCAGGAAATCAAACGCTCCCAGCTTGGTGGCGCGGACCGCAGTTTCGATGGTGCCGTGGCCGGAGATCATAATCACCTCCGGACCATCGTCAAGCTGGCGGATCCGTTCTAAAACATCCAGGCCATCCATGCCGGGCAGCCAGATATCCAGCAGGACGATCTCGCAGGTGCGCTTCTTCAATTGCTCCAGGCAGGTCTCGCCGCTCTCCGCCAGCAGCACCCGGTATCCTTCCTCTTCCAGGATTCCGCGCAGCGACTCACGGATATCGCGCTCATCATCAACTACAAGAATGGTAGACATGAAAAAAGTAATTAGTACTTAGCAAAGTCAAAAGCAAAACCTTACCACAAAGACCATTGCACCACCGCAGGTGCACTCTAATTGCGTTGACCCTGCACTGCACCAAAGTTACACTGAGACAGCCCAAGACTTGTATCAGGATTTTCATGTGACCAAACGCTATCGCTCTACCCATGATCTGCTTACATCTCTGAAAGAGGTGCTGGTAGTCAAGCCCTCGACCAAGGCCAGCGACGTGCTGGAGCAAGTGGTGGAGCAGCTTTACCAGGGGCGAGGATATTTCTGGATCGGCATTTATCTGGCAGCGGGGGACAAGGTGATCCGCCAGTGTTTTCGCGGGCCCAATCCCCCTTGCCACAGCTTCGCCCTGGGCGTGGGCAACGCGGGTACAGCGGGCAAGACGGGCGTAACAAAAGTGATTCCTGACGTCTCGCTCGATCCCACGTACAGCATGTGCTTCCTGGAAACGAAGTCGGAGATGGTGCTGCCGCTCAAGATTGGATCGCGCATCCTGGGTGTGATTGATGTGGAAAGCGACCGCAAGGGGGCGTTCAGCAGCCAGGAGCGTGCTCTGTTGGGACAGGTGGCGAAGGTGTTAGCGCGTTATCTCACCACCGCCCAGGGAAAACTGCTTTTACGCAAGGCGCGAGAAAAGTCGCGTGCCACGAAGACGGAAGCCGAGCTGCACAAACCACCTCAATCAGCGCGCCCGGAGTTGAGCCGCGCAGCCGCAGGAGAACATTCCACCCGATGAGCACAACCGCCGACGTCACTCCGGCTGTGAAAATGGGGTCCATTGCTGAATTAAAACGTGTGGCCAACCGGCTGCGCACTGAGATCGTCAAGATGATCGGCGCCGCGGGCAGCGGGCATCCCGGCGGCTCGCTCTCGGAGGTTGAGCTGCTTGTCGGGCTGTATTTCCGCGTGCTGCGCCACAATCCCCGCGACCCGCAGTGGCCGGACCGCGATCGCTTCATCCTTTCCAAAGGCCACGGATGTCCCGCGCTGTATGCGGTACTGGCGGAATGCGGGTACATCGATCATTCGGTCCTGGGCACGCTGCGCAAGCTGGGATCGCCGCTGCAGGGACATCCGGACAAACGTTTTCTTCCCGTGCTGGAGGCCAACACAGGTTCGCTGGGCCAGGGACTCTCCATCGGGATCGGGATGGCGCTGGCCGCCCGGATGGACAAAAAAGATTGGCACACCTTTGTTATGGTCGGCGATGGCGAGATCCAGGAAGGGCAGAACTGGGAAGCTGCGATGTTTGCTCCTTATCACAAGCTGGACAACCT
>DATDGH010000101.1:0-1605 GCA_036522215.1 Candidatus Angelobacter sp.
GAATCCGAGAGCACATGCTCACAGTGCAGGGCCGGACTGATCCACCATATCCCGAGGCTTGAATCCGACGCGCACGGTCGTGTCCGCAATCTTGCAGGAAAATTGCACTTCAGTCTCGTCGGCAGAGACTGTGGGAGCGCCCGACGACGTGGTTTTGGGAAAGAAAAAGATGGCGTCCTGGATGGATCCCGTCGAATTCTTTTCAAAGACGACATGAGTGGGCGAAATTTTATTTTTGCCCTGTTTCATCTGAAGAAGCGAGTTGTCCTGGAAAAACTTTTCGTCATGCTGCCGGAAGGGGGTCATGTCCTGCATGCGCACGACAATTTGATACTCGTCCTGAGGCTGACTCGCATATTTGTCAACGTCCAGTGTTTCGCCGTGCAGAACGGCCTGACGAGCGGTGGCAGCGCGCATCACGCGAGACGATTGCCAGTAAATCTGGACGTTCATCTCTTGCGTGTCCTCGCCGGCGCCAACCGGAGCAGTAGTCGCTGGACTCGTAGCCGGCGTTTGTCCTCTGAGGCCGCCGCTACTCCGCTCCTGGGGTGCAATGTCCTGTTGAGAACCTGGGCGCCACGAGCGTTGTATCGGGGTTACCCGCACCCACGGTGAATCGGTGAGAATACCTTCAAACTCCTTCTCGTTCCATTGCTGGTACGGCTTGGCCTTCCAGGGTTTATCACCAGCCCAAAGCAGAGTGGCCCCCAGAAGCAGGCCTACAAGCAGGCCAAGTGGCTTGGAGAAGGTCTTCAAATGGAAAAAAAAGTCGGTCTTCGCGTTCATCTCGCCCTCCCTAAAAATAGAGCCGGGACCCGAAGGCCCCGGCGTTCGAATATGCGCTGCCGTCAAAATAAGACTCCCGAAATCTAATCCCTTGGGATCGCGCTAGAAGTATATCCTAAACTGAGCCTGCCCCCTCCTCGGAGTGTTCCCCTGACAATTTGCTCCATTGAAACCGGCTAAGCCAAACGTTTGGCTCCGGCCGAATTGGCTTTGGTCGTAAACGTTGCTATCGAAACACTGAGGTAAGAGACTATTTGCAGGGCCGTTGTTCAACAAGAAGCGATTGAACACATTGAAGAATTGGATCGTCAAGTCGCCGCTGAAGCGCTCGCCAAAGAAGAACTTTTTACCGAACGAGAGATCCTCATCAAAGTATGGCGGACCCGACAGGCCACTAACGGTGGGAGTCATGTTTCCAATGGTCCAATCCCCCGGCGGCGCAAACGCCGAGGTATTGATCACGGGCAGCCCTTTGTAGTAGTTGTTCCAGTTGATGGCGAAGCTGTGTGATACAAGGTTCGGCCGGTTCCCTACAAAGATGTTACCTATTAAGGGATCGCAGTTGAACTGGTCGAGGCAGGCGTGAAACGGAATGGGCGCCCCACTCTCGTAGTAGTTCGTCATTGTAATCTTCCAGCCGCCGAGCAAGTTCTTCCTCAGTACACCAGGGCTATTCAAGAACTTCTTTCCGGGGCCGATTGGCAGTTCGTAGACAGTGGCCAGAGTGAGCACATGCGTCTGATTATTAGCGCCTACGGACCACTCGTGGTTAGGGTTATTCGGATCGATACCTCTAAAGTTAAAAGTCGAGAAACCGCT
>DATDGH010000102.1:0-2316 GCA_036522215.1 Candidatus Angelobacter sp.
ACTGTGATAAAGATCACTGACAGCAGGGGTGGAAAATACTGTAATAACGATTGGAGGAATCAAGACTGAATACCTCTGAATTGGGCCCGGCCTGACTAGATGAGAGCAATCGCATCGCAGCCGCCGCGGCGGTGTCAAGACTTTTGTGTAAACGGCGTTCGGTTTTCTGCTTCTGTTTTTCGTTCTAGTAAAACAGCCGTCGCCGGAGCTGTGGGAATGTGGGAATCTCGCGTTTTCTGCGAGATTTCCAAGGAGCTGTGGAAAGCCTGGTGTTGGCTTTCCATGGCTCCGTCATTTCCATAGCTCGGTTCCCAGTTTTCCCGTGCAAGCCTGGTCCAAGTTGTCATACGCGCTGCCCGTCTGGAATGCGATCTGGCCACAGAATGCTGAAGCGGTTCAATGCCGCAGTCCAATTCTGTATCGGCATCGTCCATTTCTTGGACGCGTTGCGTAACGCCAGGTAGAGCAACTTGAGAGCAGCCTCCTCGTTCGGAAACGAACCCCGCATTTTGATGATCTTACGCAGCGACATGTTGAGCGATTCCACGGCGTTGGTCGTGTAGATCACTTTCCGAATCTCGGCCGGATAGGCTAAAAATGGTGTGATCCGATCCCAGTGCCGGCGCCAGATCTGGCTCACCATCGGACATTGCGCATCCCACTTTTGCGCAAATGCATCCAGTTGCTCGCTCGCATCCTGGGCTGTTGCCGCTTGATAGATCAGTCGTAGGTCCGCCGCCACCGGCTTGCGCTGTTTCCAGTTCACATAGCTCAGCGACGCCCGTATCATGTGCACGATACACGTCTGAACCTCGGCCCGTGGATACACCGATTCGATCACCTCCGGGAACCCCTTCAGCCCGTCCACGCAGGCGATGAAGATATCTTTCACCCCGCGATTCTGCAGTTCCGTCAGCACCTGCAGCCAGAATTTCGCTCCCTCGTTCTGCGCCGCCCACAGTCCCAGAACCTCCTTGTGGCCTGCCAAATTCACGGCAATCGCCACGTGGATCGCCTGGTTCTGAACGTGAGCGCCATCGCGCACCTTCACCCGCAGCGCGTCCATGTACAGGATCGGGTACACCTCATCCAAAGGCCGGCTCTGCCACGTCTTCACTTCCTCCATCACCGCTTCGGTGACGTTGGAGATCAACGTGGGCGACACGTCCACGCCATACATTTCTTTCAGATGTCCTTCAATTTCTCGCGTCGTCATCCCACGCGAGTACATCGAGATGATCTTCTCGTCGAAACCGGTGAAGCGAGTTTGCCCCTTGCTCACGATTTCGGGCTCAAAACTCCCGTTGCGATCCCGCGGCGTTTCCAATTCGATCTCCCCGAAGTCCCCCTTCAGTTTCTTTTTGCTGCTCCCGTTTCTCGAGTTCCCGCTGTTATACCCGGCGGGGTCATGCTTGTCGTACCCCACGTGCTCGGTCAACTCCGCACTCAGCGCTCGCTCCAACAGAGCCTTGGTGAGTTGCTTCAGTAGACCGTTCTCGCCAATAATGTCCTCGGGCTTCTTGTAATTAACCAGCAGCTCATCCACTAGCTTTGGATCTATGGTCATCTGTTCTCCTTAAGTTTGAGTTTGCACTCTCGATGACCGTTTACACAATTGTTTGTATACCCTCTCTTGACATCCTCTTTCATAGCGCGGCATAGCCGCAACCAAAACACTTCGCCAAGCCTTCATCTATCAGCCGTTAGCAATCAACTTTAGCCATAAGCCCCATCGTTCGCGCATCCCTGAAATTGTATTCGTCTTCCGGAGCCGGGCTAACTCAAGTCCTGAGGCGTTCCCCATCTGCGTATCATTGCAGGTTCATTCCAAAACCCAATAACGATACGGAGGAGAACGCCCATGCATGAGTTTATCGCCAAACACCAGGACAAGATCGCCGGCACACTCTCAGGATTTGACCGCTTGGTATTTCGCGGACATCTGCGCTCCATCGGCCACCCACAAGGCATGATGAGCTATCTCTGGACGAACCAGGTCTACCTCAAGAACTTCGGCGACCATGTGGAGAAGGTCACCCAGCGGGTCAAGGAAGCTTCCCTGGCTGCAGCCAAGGCTTGCCGACGCCCGGTGAAGTATCTCCATTCCAGCCACATCGATAAAGAAACCATCGCCCACAACATCTTGGCCCAAGATGGCGTGCGCAGCGGACTGATATGCGTGCTCAGCTGCCTCGAACCCTGTTGGAAGTTCGAGATCCATCGCAATCGAATGAGGAAAAAACTGGAGTTGAAGCTAGGCCCGGGCAAGTGCCTATTCTTCTATCACTACCAGATCCATCCTGTCTTCGGCTTCCT
>DATDGH010000103.1:0-14749 GCA_036522215.1 Candidatus Angelobacter sp.
GTTTCCATTCGAGAACTCTGAACTACGTGATTTTAATAGGGAAAATGCCGGGAAAATTACGGTGAATTATTCACAAAAATAGTACTTGCGCAAACCTTCCACTCTGATTACTATTCACGCACCCCCTGGTAACTCGCACACAATAGCTGATTCCCATGAATATAGGCGAAACCATAAGGAATTACCGGCTGCAAAAAGGCATGTCGCAGGGTGACATTGAGAAGCGCACCGGTTTACTCCGTTGCTACCTCTCGCGCGTAGAGAATGGACACACCATTCCGTCGTTGGACACGCTGGCAAAAATCGCCGGTGCTATGGAAGTGCCTCTCGGTCAGTTTTTCGCGGAACATCATTCCAATGGCAGTTCCAGGAATCTGCCCCCGCTTACGGAAGAAGAGGTACGCTTCCTCAGCCAGATACGCCGCTATTCTTCCAATTTGAATGATAGTGATCGCAAACTGGTGATCGCCATGGTCAAGAAGATGGCAGCCAGCACCGGAAGGTAATTCCAGGCGCTGAGACTCTTGTCAAAAAGACTACGCAATTTGTGTTGAATTTTTTGGCAACGCCGGTAATCGGGTCATCGGGTCGTCGGGCCAGCAAACACTCCGCATCCGGAGGTTCTTGGTTTTGATTTTCAATTACCAACTTACCAACTTACACAATTACCAAATTCTGGGAAGGGGCCATACTGCCGCCATCGCCAAGGGAAACAAAGTCTCGTAATCGCCCGCATAACGATTAAGCCGCTTTGCTGACCTCGCTCAAGGCCAGCACCGCCAGTTCCAAACGGTCGCGGGCGCCGGTTTTGGTAAAGATACTCTGCAGGTGGCGCTTGACCGTATTCTCACTGATGCTGAGTTCATTTCCAATGTCCCGGTTCTTCATGCCGCGAGCCACAAAGTAGGCAATTTGCCGTTCGCGTTCGGAGAGCCGCGCCAGAGCATTGGCAGAACTCCTGGTTTCCGCGGTCATGGTGCTCAGGACTTGCTGCGCCAGTTCGTCAGAGAACGCCAGTTCGCCATTGGCGACCGTGCGGATAGCTGTAAACAACCGTTCCGGGCCATCACTTTTCAACACCAGCCCGCGCCCGCCCAGCTTGACTACCTGCGCGTAGTCCAATTCGCTCTCCGAGCCCGTAAGCACAACCGCGGCCACGCGGCTTCCACCCCGGTCCAGGGTGCGCAAGACCTCAAACCCGTCGCTGCCGGGCATGAATAAATCCAGCACCAGCACGTCAGGATGGTATTGCTGCACCTGGGCCAGCGCTTCCTGGCCGTTGGCCGCGCAACTTTCTACGTGGAAATCAGGCTGTGTGGAGAGCAGCGCCGCCAGCGATTCCCGCAGGATGCCATGGTCGTCCGCAATGATAATGCGGATTTTGGAGGTGGACGAATTCTTGACAGACATAACAAATTTTTAGATGCAATTCAGAGCTCACGCGTTAACCCGCCCACTCGAGCCTTGCTTTAAATCACCGGCGGCAATGAAAGCAAGAGTTTCTGAATCTGCGGCATCACCCAGAACCCGCGTTGCTGGCCCTTTGAGCGGCTTCTGCCCGGATTTCCGGCTGCCTGGCGGCTCCGGCGTATGGTATAGTCCGGCTTATCCGAACCCAACTCTGACCCAGGCTTGGCCGGGAGCTGCTGGCAGTGGCTACCATTGACGAAGATCTGACGCAACTCGACGACTATGTTCGCCGGCTCAAGGTTGAGTACGACGTGTATTTTGGCGGCGGCTCCAAGAAGCCTCCGGCGGAAATAGAGTGGAAGGTGCGCAACCTGCTGCGCAAGCATGCCGACGGCAGCAACATGAATTCCGGCCAGCGGTTCCGTTTTAATACCATTCAGCAGCGTTACTCCCTGTTTTCCGCACTCTGGCAGCAAAAACTCAAGATCAAGGAAGAGGGCTACCGGCGGCCCCAGGACGCAATTCTTGGCATCCAGGGCCTGCGTTCAGACGAGCAGCACGCAGCCGAAGCCGCCCTCAAACATCACGACCGTCCCACCGGCCAAAGCCTGCACCCCGGCTTCAGCATCGACTGTACCGACGCCGAAGCCGAGCCGCAAAAAGTTGAAGCTCTCTTTCAAGCCCTGTCCCAGGCCCGCAACCAGGCGGGTGAGACCGGTGGCGGCACATTGGCCTCCTTCCGTAAGTTTGTCCGCCAGAAAACCAGCCAAATCCGCCAGGAATACGGCTGCGCAGCCGTCGAATACTCAGTCGAAGTAAAGGACGGCCAGGTGAGACTGAAAGCCAAACCCAAAACCAGCTAAAAATCGGGATATCGGGATATCGGGGCATCGGGGCATCTGAAAATCACTTAAGCGTCTTCGTTTAGATTTGCTGTTCGTCCGATATTTCACTGATTCCGTACTTCTGTGGAGAGATTTTTCCGATTCGCGTCCTTTCGCGCAAATTCGCGGCTAAGAGAGCTTTTGGTTTTGCCTTTCCGATATCCCGATATCCCGATGCACCGATATCCCGATCTTTGATACCTTATTCAGTACCTCTTCTTTCATCTCAAAATTCAATTTCAGAGGAAAACAAAGGTGCCTAAAATCCAGCGCGCCATTCTGAGCGTTACTGATAAGACTGGGATTGTTGAATTTGCCAGGCAGCTAGCGGAATTGAAAGTCGAACTGATCTCTACCGGTGGGACAGCAAAGCTGCTGCGCGACTCCGGCGTTCCGGTTAAGGACATCTCTGAGCTCACCGGCTTTCCGGAAATGATGGATGGCCGGGTCAAGACGCTGCATCCCCGGGTCCACGGCGGAATTTTGCAGGTACGCAGCAATCCTGAGCATGTTGCCGCCGCTCGCGAGCATGGAATCCAGCCCGTTGACATGGTAGTGGTGAATCTCTATGCCTTCGAGAAGACCGCCTCCCGGCCCGGCGTTCACTTTGATGAATTGATTGAAAACATCGATATTGGCGGGCCTTCCATGCTGCGCTCTGCAGCCAAGAATTTTCGCGACGTTGCCGTTGTCACCTCGCCCGATGATTACCCTGCGATTGCGGGCGAGCTAGCCACCTCCGGCGGCGAACTGGGCCTGGAGACGCGCTGGCGTCTGGCGCAGAGAGCCTTTGCCACTACTGCCGCCTACGATGGCGCCATTGCCTCCACGCTAGCCGGTATTTTGTCGCAAGGCAGTCAATTCCAGATCGGGCCGCAGCCAACCTCAAACTTTCCTCCGGTCTTGCGCGTGGCGCTGAACAAAGTCATGGACCTGCGTTATGGCGAGAATCCTCACCAGAACGCCGCCATGTATGCGGATGGATCGGGAAAGGGAATTGCGAACGCGAAGCAGCTTCAGGGCAAGGAACTCTCTTACAACAATATCGTGGATCTCCAGGCAGCCTGGGACCTGGCCCAGGAATTTCAGCAGACCGTTTGCGTCATCATCAAGCACACCAATCCCTGTGGCGCCGCAACGGGCGCCTCCTTGCAGCACGCGTATATGCGTGCCTTGGAGGCCGATCCGGTTTCCGCATTCGGTGGTGTGATCGGAGTGAATCGCGTGATAGATGCAGAGGCGGCGGAGGCGATGGCCAGGTTATTCGTGGAGGCAATTGCGGCTCCCGGATTTGATCCCGCAGCGCGGGAGAAATTCGCTTCCAAAAAGAATCTCAGATTAGTGGAAGTCAGGCCCAGCGATGACAAGCTGGCTCTGAAATATGTCTCCGGAGGAATGCTGGTTCAGGATGCCGACGTGCGCCCTCTCACTCCAGCGGACCTCAAAGTCGTGAGCAGCCGCCAGCCAACGCCGGAGGAGATGAGCGCCCTGCTATTTGCCTGGAAAATTTGCAAGCATGTGAAATCCAACGCCATTGTTTACGCTCGCGATGGCCAGACCGTAGGCGTGGGCGCCGGCCAGATGTCCCGCGTCGATTCCTGCAAGATCGGCGCCATGAAAGCGGTGCTGTCACTTAAGGGAACCGTGGCCGCGTCCGACGCTTTTTTCCCATTTCCTGATGGCGTGGAAGAGATTGCCAGGGCCGGGGCTACTGCCATTATCCAGCCCGGAGGATCGGTTCGCGATCAGGAAGTGGTTGACGCCGCCAATCGCCTGGGCCTCGCCATGGTGGTTACTGGCGTCAGGCACTTCCGTCATTAGTGGAAAGCTGCGGTAGTGGAATGCTCCGGTGTAAGCAGTGGGTAAAATTAAGTTAAGTCGGTACAGAACGGCCCCGAACCGGCTACAATTGTGTTTGAACATTACTTAAGCCCCGTAGTGACTCCCCGCATCTAAAACAAGGGGCCAATTCGCTAGGATATGACGTTGATGAAACCTCGTGTTTTTCTTTTGGGGATAGTTCTCCAGTCTTTCGCACTTTTTGCACAGCAAAACCCTTCCACCACTCCGGAGCAGCCGAAGAGCATTCCGCCTGCCGCAACGGGTCAGCAGCAAAGTACTGATAAGACTCCTGTTGTGCCGGATACTGCCATCGTCAAGCCTCCCGACCGCGCCTCGGCCTATTATCACTACGGCCTGGCGCACATGTATGAGGAGATGGTGGCCATGTACGGGCGTAGCGAATACGTCACCAAGGCCATCGAGGAGTACCGGCTCGCTATCCAGGCCGATCCTTCGTCGGAGTTCCTAAATGCCGGATTGGCCGAGCTTTACGCCAAGACCGGACGGATTCGCGATGCCTTAGAGGAAGCGCAAGAGATCATCAAGCGCGATCCCAATAACCTGGAAGCCCACAAGCTTCTGGGCCGGATCTATGTGCGCTCGCTGGGCGACGTGCAATCCGGAGCACAGTCTCAGGACGTCTTGAAAAAGGCCATTGAGCAGTACGAGGCCATCGTCAGGATCGAACCTAAGAGTTCAGACAATCATTTGTGGCTGGGACGCCTGTACATCGCCAACAAAGATATGTTGAAGGCGGAAACCGAATTCAAAACCGCCATCAGTCTGGATCCCACCTCAGAAGAGGCCATCACCAATGTCGCTTATCTCTACAACGAAGAAGGCGATAACAAGAAGGCGGCGGAGATCCTGAGTTCAGTGCCGGAGGGGGCCCGCACCGCAAAAATCTACAGCGCGCTGGGCTACACCTACGAGCAACAAAAAGAATATAAGAAATCTATTGCCGCCTATCGAGAAGCCATCAGCCTCGACCACGAAAATCTGGATGCCCTGCGCGGCCTGGCCCAGAACCTGGCCAACGACAACCAGATGGAAGCGGCCCTCCAGCAATACACGACTATTCAGGAAGCCGATCCTGAAGATCCGCAGGCGGCGTTGCGGATCGCGGAAATCTATCGCCACATGGGAAAGTATGACCTTGCCCTGGCCAACCTTAAAAAGGCCGAGGCCATGATGCAGGATTCTCTCGAAGTTCCATACAACGAGGCAATCGTGCTGGAGGCCCAGGGAAAGTTTGACGAGGCCGCGGATATCCTGCAGAAGCTTGTCACCCGCACCACTCATCAGGATGGCAACTACACCTCCGGCGAGCGCAACAACCGCGCTTTATTTCTGGAACGCCTGGGAAATATTTATCGGGAAGAGAGCAGGCCGCTCCTGGCCATGGAGACTTTCCGCAAGATCATTGATCTGGGCGGCGACGAGGCTGCCCGCGGCTATCAGGAAATCATTGAGTCCTACCGCGACCAGAAGCAGTGGGCGGATGCCAACCGTACCGCCCATGAAGCGGTCAAGAAACTTCCCAACGACAATGCTCTCAAACTCATCCTGGCCACCCAGCTAGCCGATGACGGCAAAGTGGATGAAGCTGTTCAGATGGCCAAATCGCTCCTCAAAGGCACGGCCCAGGACCGCGAGACCTACGTCGGTCTCGCCCAGATTTACGCCCGGTTGAAGCGCTGGAAGGATGCCGAGGACGCGCTGGCCCAGGCGGAGAAGTTCTCCGTCCGCACCGAAGAAAAAGAATATGTCCTGTTCCTTCAGGGATCCATGTACGAGCGGCAGAAGAAATTCGACCAGGCAGAGCAGACCTTCCGCCAGGTCCTGCAGCAGGATCCCAACAACACCATGACCCTGAATTATCTGGGATACATGCTCGCTGACCGAAACACCCGTCTTGAGGAAGCGCTTACGCTCATCAAGACGGCAGTCAGCATGGATCCGCAAAACGGGGCCTATCTGGATTCCCTGGGATGGGCATACTTCCGGCTGGGCAACTACGATCTCGCGGAAGAAAACCTGCGCAAGGCTGCGGAAAAGACCCCCAATGATGCCACCATCCAGGACCACCTGGGTGAGCTGTACTCCAAAACCAACCGCCTCAAGCAGGCGGCAACTCACTGGGAGCGCGCCCTGGATGAATGGGGCAAAAGCGTTCCAGCAGACGTTGATCAGCAGGACGTAGGCCGCGTCCAGAAAAAACTCGAAAGCACCAAAGTCAAGCTGGCCCAGCAGAAGCCGGAATAGTATTTCGCTTTTGCTAAACTGATCCCATGTTGGCTCCCTACGCGTTTCCTCCGGAGCAGACTCGCGGGCGGCGCTATCCTGAACCTCGCCATCCCTATCGCGATGATTTCCAGCGGGACCGCGATCGCATCATCCACTCGCGGGCTTTTCGCCGTCTGGAAAATAAAACCCAGGTATTCACTCGCCGCTACTCTGATCATTTTCGCAATCGCCTGACCCACACCATCGAGGTCGCCCAGATCTCCCGCACCATCGCTGCCGAACTGGAATTGAATGAGGACTACGTCGAGACGCTGGCCCTGGCCCACGATATCGGCCATCCTCCTTTTGGTCACTCCGGGGAGCAGGCGCTGAACGCCGCCATGCAGGAGTATGGCGATTGCTTTGACCACAACCTGCATGCGCTGCATATTGTCGAAGAATTCGAGCAGCGCTATGCCGATTTTCCCGGCTTGAATCTTACCTTCGAGGTGCGTGAAGGAATCATCAAACATTCTTCCGACTACCGCCCCCAGGAGTTCACTCACCTGGCCGAGTATCTTCTGGACCAGCGTCCTCCTCTGGAAGCGCAGCTCATTGACCTTACCGACGAAATTGCTTACAACACTGCCGACCTGGATGATGGTCTTGAGGCCAGAATTCTCACTCTGGAGCAGATTCGTGAAGGCATTCCCATATTTGCGCGCTTCTATGCCGCCGTGGAACAGCTTTATCCTGCAGCCCCGCACAAGCTCAAATTCAATGAGACCCTGAAGCGGGTCCTGGACCATCTTGTGAGTGATCTGATTGCCGCCATAAGGGGCCGGATTGCGGCTGGCCGCGTAGATTCAGTTGCAGCCGTGCGCCGTTATCCTGAACGCCTGGCGGCTTTTACTCCCCAAGCCGAGTGTGACCGCAAGCGAATCAAGGAATTCCTTTATAAGCACGTGTATTACAGCCCGATTTTGATGGCCGACAAGGAAAGGTCCGAACAGGTGGTGGCCGAGATCTTTGATTTCTTCATGAAGATGCCGGAAGAGCTTCCTGCCGGCTACCAGGAAAAAATGCAGCAAGCGCCGCGCCACCGTATCGTCTGCGACTACATTGCTGGAATGACGGACAACTACATCCAGGAACAGCACCGGCGCTTCTGCCCCGAGCACATTTGAGTTAGGTTTTTGGGGAGTTTATCCCGAGCGTAGAGAGGGATCCCTATGATCTCCCGAGAAGCGTCGCGTAAGCCAAATTTGGATCGCTCAAGCCTGAGGGTGCCTGTCCCTTGCCCTGAGGGCGCGTGGCGGGTGGAGGTCACTTCTTTTTAAGTCATTTAGAATCAACAAATGCTTTTTTCGTCAAAAGTGGATGCTCACGTCAACGGTTTTCAGATGACCCGATGACCCGACGACCCGATGACCCGATTGCAGGCACGAGATAAGTTCGTTGTCGGGCGAGTCAAAGACTGTTCAATGCGGTCTACCAGTGGCGAGGCTGTGGCGGGTAACCTGTTCCCTATGCTTTCGAGCAAAATTTACTTACCGGCTCAAATCGTTGTTTCCGGACCTTCCTAAGTTACTGAAAATAAACCACAAACTAAGCGAGTGCGGCTGACGAGTTTGGCAACAAGAATGTACTAGAGCAGGGGTGCAGCTTTAATGCACCGGTGGGGCTTGCGCGATCCCTGTCCAAGAGTTCCCCCGATGTTTACCGACCCCGGTCTGGAGGAATTTCCGTAATGAAGAAGGCTTACTTATTGGCGCTCCCCCTGGCTGCGGCCCTGGCAATACCTGCGGCAGCACAAACTTCAACCAGCTCAGATCAGCAACAGCCTCAGGCAAGTCAGACGCAGTCGACACAGCAAACTCAGCAGGCCCAGCCCTCGGATCAACAGGGCAGCGGCCACGAGCCCTTGAAGTATGAAAAGCACGAGGGCTTCTGGGGGCACCTGAACCCCTTTGCTCGCAAAAAGTACGTCAACCGGCAGCTCGAGCCCATTCGTGGCCGCGTCAATGAGTTGGACGAACTTACGGCCAAGAACTCGAAGATGATTGCCGACGTGGACGCGCGGTCTACTGAAGGTATCCGTCAGGCGATGACCAAGGCTAACGACGCTGATACCCATGCAGTCGATGCCGGAAATCGCGCCAACCAGGCGCAGCAGACGGCGCAGCAGGCCACCACTCGCATCGGCAACGTGGAGCAGGCTGTCACTAAGATTGATCAGTACCAGCCCGTGACCCAGGCTGAAATTCGCTTCCGTCCAGGGCATGCTGTCCTGAGCAAGAAAGCCAAGGACGCCCTCGATGACATGGCCAATCCCCTGAAGGACCAGAGAGGCTACATCATTGAGGTCCAGGGCTTCTCTTCCGGACGCGGCGCTGCCGCCATCCAGAACTCGCGGCAGATGGCCGAGAGTGTGGTCCGTTACCTGGTCCTGAACAATAACGTTCCTGTGTACCGCATCTACACCGTGGGCATGGGCAACGCTCCTCTTGAGGTTGACGGCAAGAAGGTCAGCACTCGTGGTGGCCGCGTTGAGATCAGCCTGCTGAAGAACGGCGTAGGCGACCTGGCGTCCAACGCGCCCGCCAATGCGGACGCGAGTGGCACAGCGCCCAGAACCGTGGTGCCCACCAGCGACCAGCCAAACAATGTAGCCCCCGCTTCTCAGGAACAAGGCAACACCGGAGCAACGACGGACCAGGCCTCCCCCGCCCCGTCAAAACCTCCACAACAGTAACCTGAGCTAGCGACCGCCAGCCAACCCCTTCTGCCCGCAAGGCAGAAGGGGTTTTTGCATTTGCAACGACACTGGCATCAGTTGTCAACAACAGAAAGGGCGCTCCGCTACAGAGCGCCCTTTGCTTCAGGAGGAAGCAGGGAGTCTAGATGGCTTCAGCTTTGCTCTTGCCGTTGCTTTTCAAATCGCCAACGATCCTGGTTTTATCTGCGCCCATCTGCGCAAATCTGCGGCAAAAGTGGTTTTGCTTTGCCGTTGCCTTTCAAATTATCAATTCGCGTTCGTTCGCGCAAATTCGCGGCTAAAAAAGTTTTGCCTTTGCTTTTGATCTTCGCTAATTGCCAACTACTAATTGCCAATTACTGATTCACCGGAATCTTAATGATCTTCTTCTGAATCGCGTACGTCACAAGCTGGGCCTTGTTGTGAATGTCCAGCTTGCGCATCAGGTTGAACTTGTGCGCTTCAACCGTCTTGACGCTGAGGCCAAGGATCACGGCAATCTCTTTCACCGAATTTCCTTCGGCCAGCAATTTCAATATCTCGCGCTCCCGCGGAGTGAGGGTGGAAATCCGCGGCCGCATGCGCGTGTCGCGGACGCGCGAGCGGAAGTCCTCGACCAGCTTGCCCAGCACCTGCGAGCTCAGATACTTCCCGCCCCGGTAAACATCGCGCACCGCCGTGAGCAGTTGCGGGGCCGGGGTGTCCTTCAAGACATAGCCGGAGGCGCCCACCTCAAGGCATTGCACCAGGTAATCCTCGTCTTCATACATGGTGAGAAACAGGATCTTGGTTTCAGGGCGCGTCTTCTTGATCTGCCGCGCCGCCTCAAAAGAAGACAGGCCGGGCATCCCAATATCGATCAGCACGATATCCGGGCGGGTCTCGCGCGCCTTTTCTACCGCTTCGCTGCCGTCTGCAGCTTCGGCAATCACCTCAAAATCACTTTCCGTTTCCAGCAGCCGGCGGACACCCTGGCGAAACAGCGTGTGGTCGTCAACTAGCAAGCACTTGATCTTAGGCATGGACACCTCACTCTGACTTACCGAATTCTTCTCGCGTGGATAGGTTTTTCTTTTGCTTCACCGATCACGGCGATCACCGGGGTCCCCGACGCACGCTGGTTTTGCTTTTGCGTGTGGCGGGGTGGAGGTCACCCGATCACGCGCGATCACGGCGATTCTTCCTAATTGCCAACTGCAAGGTGCTGCTCTTCCTCCGGCGGCTCTCCTGCAGGCACACTTATTTCGATGCGCGTTCCTTTACCCTTGGCGGATACCACGCGCGTTATTCCGCCCATAGTCCCTATACGTTCTTTGATTCCTGCCAGGCCAAAGGAGTGGCCACGCGAGTTGCTCCTCGCTGGAATTCCTACCCCGTCATCCTCCACCGCCACGTGGACCATCTGCCCTTCCCGCGATACCTGCACGGTCACGTTTTTGGCATGGGCGTGCCGGCCTACGTTATGCAGGGCCTCCTGCACCACGCGATAGATGGCCTGTTCCGTTCCCGGAGCCAGACGCCCAACCTCGCTGGAAATCAAGACCCGCGCCTTTAACCCCGTGTTCTTGGCCAGGTCTTTGGCTTCTTTACGGATCGCCGCCATTAAACCCAATTCCTGCAATACCAGCGGGGACAGCCTGCCGATGATCCGGCGGATTCCCTCAATGGTGCGGTCAACCACCTCAACCGTCTCCCGGATCTTTCCCTTATTGCGCGCGGTATTGCCGGACTCCATCATCCCCAGGTACAGGCGGATCACCATCAGTGCCTGCCCGGTTTCATCGTGCAGCTCGCGGCTGATGCGCTTGCGCTCGTCTTCCTGCACCCGCAGCAAATGCCGGGATAGCTCGGCGATGCGCTGCTCGCGCTCGCGCAAGGCATCTGTCATGCGCGCCCGCTCCATGGCCAGGGCCGTGCGGTCGCCGATGGCCCGCATCAGCTCTCGCTCCGTCGGCATCCATTCATAGGGTTTGAGAAAACCGATAATCAGCACCCCGATGGTCTGGCCGGCAGCCTTCAGCGGCACTCCCCACAGCGATTTGGCCCGGTCCCGGATTTTGGAGGTGAGCAGGCCCTTGTCGCTGGTAGTCTCCAGGATCATGGCGGGCTCGCCCGTGGCGGCAATCATCCCCGAAAAGCCGATGCCCACCGGGACGCGGAAGTCATCCGCCAAATCGAAGCCCAATCCCACTGCGAAACCAACCCTCAAGAGGTTGTTTTCCGGCTCGCGCAAAAGCACTGCCCCAAGAGAGGCTTGAAAGGTCTGAACCGTAATGTCCAGCACCTTTTGCAGCAGCGCCATCAGGTCTACCGCCGCAAGCTCAGCGTCCAGCAGGCCCAGCAGGGCATTGGATTCAACTGTCTTGGCGTCAAAGTAAGCGCCGGAGATGATGATGAAAGAGACGGAGGAGAGCATCTCCAGCGCGCCCTTGGCTTCCGTTTCCCGTTCCGAAAACAGGCCGGAAAGATAGGGATCGCAAAAGAATTGGTACAGTTCCAGGGCGCGGGCCACCGCTCGCGTATCTACCTGGAGTTTGGCCAGGCGGGTTCCAAAATAATGGAGGTTTTCCTGAAATCCGGGGAAATCGCCATGGCAGAAATAGGAGCACCCCGCAGCCACCGTAAGCCGCTCCAGGGCAGAGAGGATCCGCCCATCAAAGCCGAACTCGGCCGCCAGCTTTTCCCGCCAGCTGTGGGTAAGATCAGGGAAATATGGTTCGAGCGCGCGAGCCACCTCAATAATCAGCTCTCGCGACGACTCCTTGAACAGTGGAACGGCAGTCACCCGGCACTTCCTGGTTTCAGAGACTCTGGATCGAGAAGAATTGAATCGTATTTACTGCTTGCTAACCCCGCAATACCCTCAGTGATGCCTATTTTACCCGTATTACCCCGTAATGTGAACTAAATAGTTAATAACAATCAAGTAATTAGTGGTTAGTATTTAGTATTTGGCAAAACCCGAGGACAACCCACCACGGAGGCACGGAGCTACTGAGAAAAGCCTACGAGAAGTTGGGGTTGTCTTTCAAATTTTGGCAATTTTGACATTTCCGGCGATTTTGGCAATCCCTCTGATTCGCGTTCATTCGCGCAAATTCGCGGCTAAAAAAGGTTTTGCTCTTGCTGTTGCCTTTCAGATCACAGATCACCCGATCACGGCGATCACGGCGATGTGTTCCCTCAGTCTCCAAATTTCCCCTCCCCATTACACTGATTAATTCCCCGCTCAATCGCTGTGCCTTCCTCATAGTCGTTCCACGTCTCAATCAACAGGTAGGGTGGCGAATTCTGGCTGTCGTAATAGCGGTGGAAGACCCTGAGCCCATCGGAAAACGTCCTTCCACAGCGGTTGGCCATGTGCCGGTTGCGGCTCCAGGAGGCTTTACTGTCATCAAAACCCGGCCACACCGCACCCACGGCAATCTTGTCCGGATGGCGCCGGCTCATGTCGCTGTAGAAATATTGCAGGTAGTCCTCTCCCCAGTTGCTGCCGTCAGGCGCCCAGCCTGCCTTGCCTGGCTGCACCCAGGGATAAAATCCGTCGAAGGCGTTGAAATATTTGCTGCTCTCATCCTTATAAATAAGCAGCGGAGGATCAGGCCATCCCTGGGTCACCTCGCGCACGCGGCTCCAGTCTGTGCTGGCGTCCTTGGGAAATATAAAGACCACCGGCTTGCCGTTGTAGCGCAGATAAGCTTCGCGCGAGAGGCCGGCCGTAGGGCTGATGTACTTGTCATACAGATACTGCAAATCCACGATCACTGCATCCGTGGCGTAACCGGGATGATCCACCGCTTCGTCATATTGCACCGCGACTTTGAAGCTGCTTTCGTGGGCCGCCTGCTGCAACAGCCCGTAGCTGCGGTCCTCAAACTCCTTGCGCGGCCCGTACCAGTTCACCACGAAACCGCTGATGTTCAGTTCCCGCGCCTTGGCGATCTGCTGCCGTATCACCACTGCGTCATGGGAGGAATAGCCGACGTTGATGTGGTCCTTCTGGCCAAACCACGGCTCGTAGATGGCCAGCAGTTGCGGGCGTCCCTCGGGCGCCTGCATCATGGCCAGGGATTCCTTCATATTCGCCTTGGCGCACCCGCCCGCCGGCAAAAAACACAAAAGAATTGCCAGAAAAATTGAGGCCCTGTTCATGACTGTGTTATTTGGATGTCAGCAGCAGCAGTTCGGGTTGGAAGCAAGAGACGAGCGCATTTAGCCGCGAATGAACGCGAATAAACGCGAATCTAACGGCCAAGGTTTTTGCTTTTGGTGTTGCTTTTTCAATTACCAAATTACCCGATTACCCCGATTACCCCGATTACCCCGATTACCCAATTACTCAATCTCCTCACTTCGGTTCCACTTCCCTAACTTTCTTTCCTTGATTCGCGTTCATTCGCGCAAATTCGCGGCCAAGAGTTTTTGCATTTGGTCTTGCTCTTCCTGTGGCCTATGGCCTGTTGCCTGTGGCCTACTTCGGTTCCACTTCCCCACTTTCTTTCCTTGATTCGCGTTCATTCGCGCAAATTCGCGGCCAAGAGTTTTTGCTTTTGGTCTTGCTCTTCTTGTGGCCTATGGCCTGTTGCCTGTGGCCTACTTCGGTTCCACCTCCCTAACTCCCGGCAGAATCTTTGTTTCAGCTTTGAATTTCTTATAATTAGCAAACGTGTCTTCCTGGTCTATGCCCATGTTCTTGAACAGCAACACGCGGGCGCTGGCATTGATATAAAACCGGCGCAGCAGCCATACCTCATCGTTCAGCCGCGTCTGCTCAAAACTGAAATGTGAACCCTTATGGATCCGGGCCAGAAACCAGCCAAAGGAGATGGTATCAATGGCTTCGGCCTCAGCTTTTACCCAGTCGTAGTCCTGCTTGTCGATCCAGATTCTGCCCTTGAGTTTGGGCAGGATGTCGGCGTGCGGCTGCGTCGGCTGGAACCCTTTGTGCGGCGTTGCCTCCAGCACCCAGGCCAGCCGGCCATCCACTTTTTCCTCGCCCACCATGCGGAAGTCATAGGCATTCTCTACGTCGCGCAGGAAGGCGCGCCCTTCCTCTCGTTCTTTCTTCTGTTTGGCTTCGCGCTTGCGCCGCTGGTCTTCACTTTCATTTTTGCGTTCGGCAATGTATTTGTCCTGCTTCTCCTCTTCCTTCTTTTCGTCCTTCTCGCTCAAAGGCTGATCGTTTTTCTTGATCAACCGCGAGTATGGCTCGCCATAGAGGACGGTAATGTCCCACGTCCTGCTTTCTGTGGACTTGACCTTGCCGTGGGAGTCGAGGTGCTTTTCCACCTCGCGCTGCTGGCAGGTGTAATTGCGCGCCAGCTCCATGGTGCGGTGATCAATCTCAACCGACCGGCGAACGATTTCCCGCGGGTCGTTGGTCGCAGGAAGGTCCGTAGCCGCAGGGGGCGGGGCCTCCTGCGCCAGCGCCATCAACGCGGCACACAGAATTAGGAGAATGACGGTGGTGGGAGCAATTCGATTCATGGATTTCGCTGGCTGACTAATCGGGCCTCGTACTGGATTTGAGTTTGTTTTGGCCGTGTTGCGTGCCCTCTGTGTCCTCTGTGGTTCAAAGGGGTTTGCCTTTGCCTTTCAATTTTGGCAATTCCGGCGATTTTGGCAATCT
>DATDGH010000104.1:0-8965 GCA_036522215.1 Candidatus Angelobacter sp.
GCATCGCTAAGCTGGCCGCGGTTTATGTTCTCTGTCTGTTTGGATACATCATCTGGGTCGGCCTGCTGATCTCGTGGCTCTTCTTCCACGGAATGCTGCCGCCCGTAGCGAAATGAAAGGATGAACCATGCCGGAACCTAAATTAACCGACGAAATGCGTCGCATGGAAAGCGAGTATGAGCCCCTGCTTCCAATCGAGAGCAAGCTCATCTGGTATACCTTCGGGACCGGAGTCGTCCTGCTCGTTGCCCTGGTGCTCATCAGCCGGCTTTTTACTTAGAGCGTGAAAATCCTGGACTTCGGTCCAGAGTGAGCGACCGCCCTCGCCCGCGGGATTGAGGCGCTCTCAATTCTTAGCTGCAAGCAGTATTTCGAACGCGATTATCCAGCACTCGCCTCTTTCGCGCGCGCTGCCAGTCTCTGCTGAAAACCCTTGATCTGCACTTTTGCTTTTGGCGTCGACATCAGCTTCTCCAGTTCGAGAAGAAACTCGCCGTCAACGTACTCTTTCCTCGCCTGCGGAATAAAAGGACCGAACTTCGTCCACAGGAAGTACGGCTCGCCGTTGCTGGACATAAAGAGACTCTCGCTCACATCGCCATTCAAAACCATGGCCGCAGCCATGTTCCAGAACGTCAGCACCTGGCGAAACCACGCATTATGCTCCGTGCCAAAGCTGGTGAGCACTGCCTTGAATTCTTCGTAGTCTTTCGGCCAGAACTCTGAAACCATGAACTTCCGGGCCGCCCGTATCACCGGTTCCCTGCGCAAGTCATAAAGCTGCATGATCAACTGCGCTTCATTTCCATTTGCCTTTTTAGCCATGCCCTTCTATTCCTCGATCTATGAGATTTCACCAGTACGCGCTTAATTCTGCTTTCGACTTTCATCCACTGAAGCGTGGAGCGGAGAGTGCGCAACTTTTCAGTGATCAGTTACAAATCTTTATAACAAAAAATCCTTTCCGGATCACATGGCAGTGCACAGCAACCTGGTGTCCCCGACGAGCGTCGGTTTTTTTTTGGATTTGAAATTACCAACTTACCCAGTTACCAAATTTCTCAGGATCACTCGTACCGTAACGCATCCACAGGATCCAGGCGCGCGGCTTTCATGGCGGGATAGATTCCAAAGAACAGCCCCACACTGCTGGCCACGGCCACGCCCAGCACCACAGCCCACAGCGGTACCGAAGATGGAAGATGGATCATGTGCAGAAGGACGCTGATGGCCAGCGACAGGACGACGCCAATAACACCGCCAACACCGGTCAAGGTCATGGCCTCCGTCAGGAACTGAAAGCTGATGTCGCGCTTGCGCGCACCGATGGCTTTGCGCACGCCGATCTCGCGCGTTCGTTCGGTCACCGACATGAGCATGATGTTCATCACACCCACGCCGCCCACCAGCAGTCCAATGGAGACGATGCCGACCACCAGCGTGAAGACTCCAGCCAGGATCTGGCGAAACTGTTCGCCCAGACTCTCGGCGCTGCTGATGCCGAAGCTGTCGGGCTTATCGAAGGGCACGCGGCGGCGCATGCGTAATAAACCGCGTACCTGGTCCTCCGCCGTGCTCTTCATGCCCTGATAAGCCATGACCAGAATGAAAACCTCGTCATCTTGCGGGTAATGCTTGCGGTACGTCCGGTAAGGAATAAATACTTCGTTGTCGCCTCTGCCGGGCGCCGGGTTTTTTTTCTTATCAAAGACGCCAATCACAGTGTAGGGATTGCCATCCACCATCAACTGTTTGCCCAGCGCCTCCTCGCCGGGAAACAGCGTCTTCTCTGCATCGTAGCCCAGAACTACAACTTCCAATCGGTGCACGTCTTCCTGGTCGGTGAAGAAGCGGCCCTCCTTCATGTGACTGCTTTCTACCTCTGAGTAACTCGCGGTGGCTCCCCGGAAAATATTGTCGACCAGTTCGTGGTTCTTATAACGCGCGATGCGGATGGGCATCTGGAAGCGATCGCCGATATGCGGCAGGACCTGTACTGCTACGTCCTTTACGGAAGGGATTTGCTCTTTGATAGCCATGGCATCTTCATAGGTCAGGGACTTGCGCAAACGCTCTTCCGGGCTCATACGGCCAATATGAAAGCCTGGATCTAACTTGAATATAAACAGATTGTCCACGCCGAACTCATTGAGCGACGCCTGAACGTTGTCCTCAAACCCCAGGAGGATGGACGCCACCACGATGGCCACGGTAACACCAATCATTACTCCCATCACCGTGAGGAAGGAGCGCACCTTGTGATTGCGGATGGTCTCCAGCGCCATCCGCATGTCTTCCTTCACCAGGCTGGCGCGCAACATGGCTAAACCTCAAACCTTAAAGCTTCAATAGGATCCAGCTTGCCCGCCTTGTAGGCGGGATAGACTCCGAACACGAGGCCTACAAAAGTGGAAACTCCAATGGCAAGGGCCACCGCCATGGGCGGGAGCGCCATAGGCAGAGGAGTCACCCTGGCCACAAGAAATGCCAGGGCTGCAGCCAGAAGCACTCCCATCACGCCTCCGGTTGCCGACATGACTGAAGACTCGATCACAAATTGCAGCATGATGTCCCTGCGCGTAGCGCCCACTGATTTGCGCACGCCGATCTCACGCGTGCGTTCGGTCACGCTGGCCAGCATGACGTTCATGATCACAATGCCACCGATGACCAGAAAGATGGCGACGATTCCAACCGAACTGCTGGCCAGGGTGCCGGTGAGATTGCTCCACAGGTCGAGCAGGGCGGAAGGTTCCACGATGCCGAAGTTGTCTTCTTCCCCGGGAGCAAGGTGGTGGCGGGCACGCATCAGCATGCGCGCCTCATCTTCAGCCGGTTGCATCAGCTCCGGGCTCAGGGCCTTCACGTTGATGTTCGCTGTCTGCTGCGTGCCGTAAGCCTTGCGATAAGTCTCGATTGGAATGTAGACAAAGTTGTCCTGCGACAGGCCGAAGGTGCTGCCCATGCGCTTGGCGACTCCAACCACCTCGTAAGACTCACCCTCAATGTAGATGGCCTTTCCCATCGCATCGATGCCGGGAAACAAACGGTCGGCCACATCTGTTCCGATCATTGTTACGTTGGACCGATGTTCGTTATCTCCATCGCTGATGTAGCGGCCGATCGCCGGCTCTTCGATATCAATTTCGCCGATGTTGGCAGTGACTCCGCGCACGTCTACGTCATCCACCGCCTGGTTGCGATACTTCACCTTGCCATTGCGGCGGACTTCCAGTCCCACGGCTTTGGCCAGGCGCATGTTGTCGCGAACATATTCAAAGTCTTCCCAGGTGATGTTCTTGTTGCGGCGCTCCAGTTTTACAAATTGCTCGCGGCTGGTCACGATGGGAAAACGCATCACCAGAAAAACATTCGCGCCAAAATTGGCCACGCGGTCTGCAAAGTAACGGTTGGTCCCTTCGATCATCGCCACCACCACTATCAGAGTAGTAACGGAGAGAATCACGCCTAAAAGAGTGAGAAAGGAGCGCAGCTTGTGCGTCCGCAGCGTCTCCAGCGCTATCAACGCCGGTTCACGCAGCGACACCCCTCGCCGGACATTGGGAGTCAGGGGCATTCAAGTTCATCCAGTGGATTTCTCTACTGTATCAAAGCATACGATTGTTCTGAGTCTTTGGTTCCCGCTTTTTACAATCGGCGTAACAACGAGCCCACAAGAGGCCAGCAGCAAATCACACTGATTAGACTGATCGCCAGACCCGGAGTGAGCTTATTTTCTTAATCTTGTTTGTTGCGATAGGAGCTGTTGGTTTGGGGTTTGGTTTTGCTAGCAGCCAGGAGCCAGTAGGCAGGAGCTGACGTTTCATTCGTATCTCAGCGCTTCCACCGGATCCAGCCTGGCGGCTTTCATGGCGGGATAGATGCCAAAAAACAATCCCACACTGCTGGCCACGGCAACGGCCAACACAATGGCCCAGATGGGCACTGCGGAAGGGACATCGAGAGCGCGCATCAGAAAGCTGAGCAGCAGTGAAATCAGCACGCCGATCACTCCGCCGACGCCGGTTAAGGTCATGGCTTCCGTCAGAAACTGAAAGATGATGTCTCGCCTGCGGGCGCCAATGGCCTTGCGCACACCGATCTCGCGGGTGCGTTCGGTCACGCCCATCAGCATAATGTTCATCACTCCCACGCCGCCAACCAGCAGACCTACGGAAACCAGTCCGATCACGAGGGCAAAGATCTTGGCCATGATGTCACGGAACTGGGTGCCCAAGGCTTCTGCACTGCTGATGCCAAACGTGTCCGGTTTATCGAAGGGCACGCGCCGGCGCTGCCGCAACAAGCCGCGGATCTCGTCCTCGGCAATATTTCTCATTCCCGAATAAGCAGCGGCCACAATGAAGTGCTCATCATCCTGGGGATAGTGTTTGCGATAACTACGGTAAGGAATGGTGATGTTATTGTCTTGCCCATTGCCGATGGCGGTATTCTTTTTCTTCTCAAAAATACCGATCACCGTGTAGGGAGTTCCCGCCACCTGCACCTGTTTCCCAATTGGGTTCTCATCGGGAAAAAGAGTGTGCGCGACATCATAACCGATCACAGCGATGTCCTCGCGATGAAGGTCTTCGGCATCCGTGTAAAAGCGCCCATCGGCAAGCGCGATGGCATTGACCTCAGCAAAGTTGGAGGTGGCTCCTTCAAAATCGATGCTGGTGAGCTCGTGGTTCTTGTAACGCGCAGTACGAATGGGACCTGGTCCCTGGGCTACGCGGGGAAACACCTCAACACATACGTCGCGAACAGCAGGCACGTCTTCTTTGATGGCCATTCCGTCTTCAAAAGTCAAAGGTTTGCGCATGCGCTCTTCCGCGCTCAGACGACCGATGTGGATGCCGATGTTAAAGCGAAAAATCCACAGGTTATTCACGCCAAATTCGTTGAAAGATGCTTGTACGTTCATTTCAAGACCAAGCAGGATAGAGGCAACGACAATGGCGACCGCCACACCGATCACTACTCCCAGGACGGTCAAAAATGCTCGTACTTTGTGCGTACGGATGGTGTCCAGCGCCATCTTCATGTTTTCCGCCATTAATCTGGAGCTCAGCATCTAGGTCTCCTGCCGCAATGCTTCGATGGGATCGAGCTTGGCAGCCTTACGTGCCGGATAAACTCCGAAAAACAAGCCAATACCAGTAGATAGCCCGAGCGCAACCACAATCGCATAAACGGGAACTGCCGTGGGGAACGAGGCAAAGCGGCCGATCATGGGAGCAATGGCCACGGCCACGATCACGCCCAGCCCTCCTCCCACCGCCGAAAGAACAGAAGCCTCGATCAGAAATTGAAACATGATGTCACGACGGGTAGCGCCCAACGATTTGCGCACGCCGATTTCCCGCGTGCGCTCAGTTACGCTGGCCAACATGATGTTCATGATCACGATTCCGCCGATCACCATAAATACTGAGACAATGCCCACCGCCGAGGTGGCAATCAAAGAGGTCAGGCTGCTCCACAGGCCCATGATGGATGAAGGCTCGATAAAGCCAAAGTTATCCTCTTCATTCGGTGGAATGTGCCGAAAGGCCCGCATCAGCATGCGCGCCTCTTCGCCGGCCGGACCCATCCATTGTGGTCCTCTGGCCTGAACGCGAATGGCGCCGCTTTCCTGTGTGCCGTAAACCTTGCGGTAAGTCTCGACCGGAATGTAAGCGAAAGTGTCCTGCGGCTGGCCAAGGGTGCTGCCGATTTTCGCGGCAACTCCAATCACTTCGTACGGATGGCCATCCAGGAAAATCGTTTTCCCCAATGGATCAACACCCAGGAAAAACCGATCCACTAGATCAGTGCCAATGAAAGCAACGTCGGCTCGATGATCGTTGTCCGCGTCGGTGATAGCGCGTCCGTAGGCAACCTCTACAGGATCCAGGTCCACCATATTGCCAGTCACGCCCACGATTGAGACATTGCCGACGTCCTCATTCCCGTACTTTGCATCACCGGTGCTCCGGCGTGTGTTGAAAGCGACAGTAGTCGCCAGAGTCATGTGCTCCTTGACGAACTCGTAATTCTCCCAGGTAATAGGCTTGTTCCGGCGCTGCAATTTAACAAACTGTTCCCTGCTGGTGACGATTGGGTACTGGGTCACCAGGAATACGTTGGCGCCAAAGTTGGCCACCCGATCAGAGATGTACTGGTTCGTCCCCCGGATCATGGAAACCACCACAATCAATGTAGCTACAGAAAGAATCACCCCCAGCAGTGTGAGAAAAGAACGCAGCTTGTGTGCTCGCAAAGTCTCCAGGGCGATCACAGCAGGCTCGCGCAATGAAACTCTTTTGCGGGAGCGGCTCTTCGCTTCAAATGCGGGCGCGCCCATAGGTAAAGGATCGTAGCTGGCCATGGAGTCTTCTTCAGATCATGGTGCCTGAAAACTGCAGTTCAGTTCAACATCGGGCTGCGTCCCCGGAAGTCTCACAGCTTCTCACAATGCTTTTTGTCAAGAACGGTAAGAGGTTACTTCCGCTTCTTTTTGCATCCTCTTTACACGATTTCCAGGGACGTTTTCGATAACATTAATATACTGATTAAGTCTATATTGATTGCGTTCAGTTTGATGAGAAATCTGGCGGTGCGGCAAGAGTGAATGCAACTCCCGGTTTTGGTTGCGCGCCGGTGGCACGAACTTCGCCAACAGTAATGACCCAAATGACCAAAGTTCAACGGATTGTCCGTAGATTAAGGATGGCCTCAGGGCTGACTCTTTGCTTGATGGTGACGGCAATCACCCTGGCGCTGGCGCAACAGACGGCGCCGGAAGCGGCCACCCGGAAAGTGGGCACCATCAAAGCAATTGACGGGCAGACCGTTACCCTAAAAGCCGACTCTGGTCCCGACATAAAGATCATCATCCAGGAATCAACCCGCCTGGCACAGTTGCCCGCTGGTCAGACTGACCTGAAAGCCGCGCTTCCCATTCAGTTAAAGGATGTTCAAGTGGGCGACCGGATGCTGGCGCGGGGCAAAGCGGGAGATGACGGCCAGTCAGTGACGGCTTCCCTGGTCATCGTCATGAAGCAGGCCGATCTTGCACAGAAACAGCAGCACGACCGCGAGGATTGGCAAAAACGCGGCGTCGGTGGAATTGTAACCGCCATAGATAGCTCCGGCGGCATCGTCACAGTCTCAGTAACACCCAGCTACAGCATCACCATTAAGACGTCGCCCAAAACGATCTTCTTGCGATACTCACCGGATTCAGTGAAATTCAGTGATGCAAAACGCGGAACCTTCGATCAGATCAAGAATGGCGATCAGCTTCGCGCACGCGGAGATCGGAGTGAAGATGGCAAGCAGGTCACAGCTGAAGAGATTGTCTCCGGGGCGTTCCGGAATATCGCCGGGACTGTGACTTCTGTGGACGCCTCCAATAACAGCATCAAGGTAATGGACCTGATCACGAAGAAATCGGTGCTGGTCAAGGTAACGTCGGATTCGCAACTACACAAACTCACTCCCACGATGGCGCAGGGACTTGCCATGCTGTTGAAGGGAAGACCTGAAGGCACTCCCCCGGCGCAAGCTTCGTCAGGTCCGCCCGGAGGCCGTCCGGGCGGACCACCCGATTTGCAGCGCATGCTGGGCCGCGTACCCGCTGTGACTCTGGCCGAGTTGCAGAAGGGCGACGCCCTGATGATCGTATCCACCCAGAGCGAGGGAGCTTCTCCAGTCAGTGCCATCACCCTTCTGGCTGGAGTTGAGCCCGTGCTGACGGCATCTTCCAGTGCTTCCGGTGCAGCCACCCTGCTCTCCGGATGGAACATGTCTTCTTCCATGGGAGATGCCGCGTCTCAATGACCCACAAATTTGGTCATGCAAGGAGAAGAAGAGAATTGTTGCCGCCTCGGATAGTCAAATACTGCTTCTTGTTATTGCTGGTCCTGCCTCTGTTACCAGGCTGTGCTGTGGCCCAGTCGCCCTCCGTCACCCTGCGCGGCGTGGTTGCCGATCCTTCGGGAGCAGTCATACCCGGAGCAACCATCGCGGTGAAAAAATCCGGCACGCAGCCGGTGACAACAAAAACAGACGGATCGGGCGCATATGAGATCAAAGGATTGCAGCCGGGAACCTACACCGTCAGCGTAGCAGTCAAAGGTTTCAGCGTGGTCTCACGCGAACTGGAAGTCACCGCTGACGCGAGCCAGAAACTTGATTTTACGCTTGAGATTTCAGCGCAACAGGCGGAAATCGTAGTGGAGGGCGAAGGCGCGCGGGTAAGCACAAATCCTGAAAGCAACGGCGGCAGCATAGTAATGAGCGGGAAAGATTTGGACGCGCTCTCTGACGATCCGGACGAGCTTCAATCCGAATTGCAGGCGCTGGCCGGCCCTTCTGCAGGACCAAACGGCGGCCAGATTTATATCGATGGATTTACCGGGGGGCAGTTGCCGCCCAAGTCGTCTATCCGCGAGATTCGCATCAACCAGAATCCGTTTTCAGCGGAGTATGACAAGCTAGGGTTTGGACGGATTGAAATCCTCACCAAACCGGGCACGGACAAGTTTCACGGCCAATTCTTTTTCAACGATAACAATGCCATCTTCAATACGCGCAATCCCTTTGTGCCCAACCAGCCTGGTTACCAGTCCGAGATGATCAATGGCAACATCGGTGGACCGATCAATAAGCATGCATCGTTTTTCTTCAATGTGGAGCGGCGCAATATTAATGACACAAGCTCCGTAGTTGCCACCACCCTCGATTCGAATCTACTTCCGGTAAGCGTTGCCCAGGCCGTTCCTAATCCCCGGACGCGGACCAGCGTCAACAGCCGCATTGATTATCAACTCAGTACCAACAATACGCTGACGGCGCGCTACCAGTTCACCGACATTAATGAAAGTAATGATGGAGTCGGCCTGTTTAACCTGGCGTCCCAGGCGTACAACCGCAATAGCACGGAACATACCTTTCAACTGACAGACACCCAGGTATT
>DATDGH010000105.1:0-1882 GCA_036522215.1 Candidatus Angelobacter sp.
ATTTTTGAAACACGCTCTAGTAATTAGCAAAGTCAAGTGCAACACCAAAACCAGTTTAGCCGCGATGTTGGTTTGACTTTGCCAATTGCCATATGCTAATTGCCAATTACTTTTTCTCGTACACCACTTGGCCGCCAATAATCGTCATGAGATTTTTGGTTTGCAGGATTTGGGGTTCGGGGACCTTCATGATGTCGGCTGAAAGAACCGTGAAGTCGGCCAGTTTGCCTGGAGTGATTGTTCCTTTCAAGTCTTCCTCAAACGCGGCGTAAGCTGCCCAGATGGTGAAGGCCTTCAACGCCTGTTCACGGGTCATGGCTTCTTCCGGATGCCAGGCGGCTTGGTTCAGCGACGCGTCATGGGCGTGCGAGGGCAGCGGCTTGCGGGCCACGGCGGCGTAGAACTCGATCATAGGTTCGCCGCGCTCAACCGGCGCGTCTGAGCCGCCGGGAACGGGGACGCCGGACTTGATCAGCGTCTCCCAGGCGTAAGCGCCCTTGAGGCGCTCCATGCCCAGCCGTCGTGGGGCAAAGAAGAGGTCGCCAATGGCGTGCGAAGGCTGCATGGACGGAATCACGTGCAACTGGGCGAAGCGAGGCAGATCGGCGGGGCTTACGATTTGCGTATGCTCGTCGCGCCAGCGCGGATCGGCCACCTTGCGCTGCTCGGACGGCACGGCATTGAAGGCGCGCTCGTATTCATCCAGCATGAAGCGGTTGGCGCGGTCGCCGATGGCGTGCGTCTGCACCTGAATGCCCTGCTTGAGGGCCGAGATCAGCATGGGACGAAGCGCATCGGCCTCGACGGTAAGAAAGCCGGAGGTATCGGGCTTGTCGGAATAGGGCGCCAGCAGCGCCGCTCCACGCGATCCCAATGCGCCATCAGAGACCACCTTGATGGTACGCAGGGTGAGGTGATGATCGAAGAGGCCGATCTGCGGGCCTTCCCGCAGCAGGCGATCAGCCTGTGGACCGGGACCATAGACCGCCTTGTAGATGCGCACTTTCAATTTGTCTTGCTGGTAGAGCTTTTTGTAGACCTCGACGTCATCAAAACTTCCGCCGGGATCCTGCACTTCGCACCAGCCGAGCATGATGCTGCGCTGGTCGGCGGCGATGGCGGCTTTCTCCGGATCAGCGGCATCTTCCGGCGGCACCTTGGAGCGCACCAGCTCCTGAGCGTGGTCGAGAAGCATGCCGTTGGGCTCGCCATTTTTGTCCTTGGAAATTTCGCCGCCAAAAGGAGCGGGCGTGTTGCGATCGATGCCGGCCAGCTTGAGCGCGGCAGAGTTCACAACCATCGCGTGGCCGTCCGCGCGGCCCAGAACCACCGGATTATCCGGCGCGACTTTGTCCAGGTCCGAGCGAGTGGGAAAGACTGGAGGGGTCCAGAAGGTTTCAATCCAGCCGCGGCCGACGATCCACTCACCATGTTTGGCCTTGCCTACACGCTCTTTCACGCGCGCCAGCAGCTCCTCCAGGCTCTTGGCGCCTTCCAGATTGAAAGTCAGCTCGCGCGCGCCTACACCGAGGAAGTGGTAGTGCGAGTCCGTCAACCCCGGCACAACAGTGGCGCCTTTCAGGTCGAGGACGTGCGTGCCGTGCCCTATGTAGGCTTGCACCTCTGCGTCTGAACCGACAAAAACGATCTTGTCGCCCTTGACCGCGACTGCCTGCGCGTTCGGCTTGTGCTCGTCCACGGTGTAGATGTTGGCGTTTTTCAGGACGAGATCAGCGGGAGGATTCTGGGAGAGAGCTGTGGAGATCATTAACAGGGCGGAGAAAATGAGTTTCATAGGAACAAATAGTATAAGAGCTACGGCAAATCGGGTGATCGCCGTGATCGGGTGATCGGGTGACCGTAAGAAAAACAAAGACGATTT
>DATDGH010000106.1:0-4234 GCA_036522215.1 Candidatus Angelobacter sp.
ACGGTAAAGCATGTTGTCAGTCGGTTTGCTTTCCTCCTTCGGCCTGCCGCGCTCCCGGCCTTAGTCTCTGCCCTGCCTTCTGCGGTTGTTTTTTTCGGCTAGCGCCAAGGTGAACGAAAAAAATCAATCCTCAAATGAGGGATTCCCGCCTGTTGTCCGAGAGTCTCGCCGTTGTCCACCGTACAGCCGCCATCATTCTTGGGGCCATCAGCCCTGAGATTGCAGCCCCGGCCAATTCCAAGCAGGGGGTGAACTAATGAGCACTCCCGTTCCATTCCTGCCGCCTGTACTGGCAACCGTTGATGAGATGCTAACCACAAGGAAAATTCCCGCACTTAGCGGGGATGAAATGGAGGCTTTGTGCAGTCATCTCTATGCCCTCCGCGACCGCGATCAGCGCATTGCCGTTGCTGAAATCGCATACCTCAACCACGACGACCCGCAGGCATTGAACATCTTTCTTGCTTGCACCCTGCCGATGGCGCAAAGAATGGCAGAACGCAAGGCAGAGCGGGTATTTACCCATCCGACGGACTGGCAACTTGAAGCCATGTATGACGGAGCGGTTTCCAATCTCATAAACATGTTCGAGGTTCACCGTCCGCTGCAACCGTTTGTCTCGAATCCATTCCGGCGTTATCTCATGATAACCATCATTCATGGCGCAATGACTGCGTTTCGTTTCCGCCAGGAGTATTGGAATATCGAAGGCGTCGAAGACGTGACAAAATTTCAACGCATCCGAGGCAGATACGAAAATCCGGCTGAACGAGAACTCATTACCCGCGATCTCTTGGAGCAGGTAACCACCTTCCCACACCTGATGGAGGAACAGGCCCAAGTGCTCAAAACAATTGCCGCTCTGGGGCCGGAGAAAGCCTTGCGGCATACGGACTATTACCGCCATGGCTATGACATAGCACGCAACAAACATATCCAGCGAAGGAGAAACATCCTCGATTTGGCGGGTATCGCAAACGCAATGGGTGTAAAGAAGCAGAAGGTAAAAAATCTATTGAAAGATACCCGGCGAATACTCCGCGATATGTTTAACCCTGATGGCAGGTTTTTTGCCAGCAGCTAAAACACCTTATCCGGGGCACGTCCCAAGCGTGCCCCCCTTTGATTGTTAAATTCGCTTCCCGCCCTCTGCGCCTCTCGCGCGTTCCCGCCCCAGTCCGTCTCCCCAAAAAATCACCGAAGCCGAACTCGCGGCCCAGTTCAAAGACGGCATCCAGGACCTGCACCAACTGGAACATGCCATCGAACAACTCCTGACCAAGCAGGCTGCCCCCTGGCGCACCTCCGACCTGGAGCAAGAAGGGTTCCGCGAGGGCATCCGCGCTGCCGCCCTGGAGTTTTACTGGAATAACCGCCAGCAGGTGCGACGTTTACTTCTCGATCCTCCCCCAGAACTAAGCTGAGGTAGCATCCGTCTATTTGCCCCGAGCGCCTTTGCTTTAAGCGGCTCCAGGTCTATTCCTTGTGGTTTCGAACAAACTTGCCCTGCTCCGCGCCTAGAGTATCGTTTCCCCGATTGCTGTGATTCCCCATAGAACCCGTACCCCACCGGCTTGGAAGCATTTCTCACCTCCCTGCGGGCCAGGTCCCTCTTGAGCCACTTCATGCAGACTATTCTTTTCGCCAACACCGTGGCCTGCAAATCGGCAGCAAACACCTGGCGCTTTCAAACCCTTGCCTGACATCCGCGCCTCTGTCGGTTCACTGCTCACCACGCTGGCCTTCCGCTTTCCTCTGCTACGTTCTGCGCTCTCCCGATGTGTTTCTGTTGATTCGCCGTTCTCATTCCCGCCAAGGCCGCTCACGCTTCCGCCTTTACAGGCTCCTCCGGCCTTCGGGGAATGCATCCCTCCCGCCAACGGTACAGCATGTTGTCAGTCGGTTTGCTTTCCTCCTACGGCCTGCCGCGCTCCCGCCCTTGGCCTCTGCCCTGCCTTCTGCGGTTTTTTTTCGGCTAGCGCCAAGGTGAACGAAAAAAATCAATCCTCGAACGAGGGACAGGAGAAATCATCATGAGAACGACCACGAATTCAACCCGCAACACATCCAGCAAGAGCGCAAACAACAAGCAGCAGCCGAAGTCCTTCAGCAACAATCTGGTGATCCTGACCGGCAACCTGGGCGCAGATGCGGCTTTCTTCGGCGCCAATGACAGTGCTGCCTCATTGCGCATGGCCACCAAGAGCAAGTTTGGCGAAAAAGAATATGTCGAGTGGCACTCCGTGGTCGCTTTCCGGGAACTGGCCCAGGAAGTGGTTGAGAAATGCACCAAAGGCCGGTTTATCAAGGTCTATGGCTACCTGCACAGCAGCAGAATCGGGGAAGGCGATGAAGCGCAGTACAAAGTTGAAGTTGTTGCCACCAGAATCAAGTACCTGGAGCGCAAGAAGTAAGCGCCCTACGGGGCGTAGCTGAGAAACCGGCTACGTCCCTCCACAGTTCCGCCGATACTCCGCTGGGCTGAATCACCAAACGGGAAGTGGCCCCGTATGGTCAAGTTTTTGGGGTGGCCACCGAGGGCAAATCCCTTCCCGCAGCGGGACTCGCGCGTGAAAATTTAAGTTGCTATACCACGGCCAACGAGTGCTATTCTTTGGATAAAAATCATGGCATCACGTAGGAAAACAATCGCTGTCAACATTCCGCCAGCTCCCGAACCGAAACGTCCAACAACCGACAATCCGCTCGTCTTTATTAGTCACGACAGTCGTGATGCAGACCTTGCGGAAGCATTTGGCAATCTGTTGACAGACGCAAGTGGCGGCATTCTGAAATCATTTCGTTCGTCTGACCGCAAAGGCAACGCAGGCATCGAGTACGGCCAGGAATGGTACCGTGCCATCATGCAAAAACTAGATGATGCGACAGACGTCGTAGCTCTGCTAACAGTCCGCAGCATAAATCGGCCGTGGATTCTATACGAAGCTGGTGTTGCGAAAGGAAAACTTAGCGCAACTGGTCGTGTGTTCGGGCTTGCACTTGGTGTCACGCTTGATGAAGCTGCAACTGGACCCTTTGCGCAATTTCAGAATTCTCCCGATGAGGAAGATGCCATTACCACGCTTGTTCTTCAGCTCATCCGTCGCCACCCTCAGGCAGATCCTAGAGAAGAAGCTGTTCGCCGCCAGGTGCAAGCGTTCCGCGAATCTGTTGCAGCCCTTCTTAAAGATCGAAAGAATGAACCTAGTCACTCACCGATACGCACTGACGAGACATCAGTCGCAAAGTTCTTTGAAGAAATTAAGGTACTAGTCCGTGATGTTCCCGAACGTGTAACCGATCAACTGGGCGGCGATCCGCAGTTCCGGCGCATGAGGCGGAAGCGACGGTTTCATCCAATGATGATAGAAGAACTTCTTCACCACCCGCTTTTCGAAGAATCAGAGGACGTTGCGCTGCCAATTCTTATGGTATTCGGGATGATCCGCGACGATTTTCCTTGGCTATATGAATTAGGTCTTCAGTTATATCGTGCAATCGAAAGCGGCAATCAGCGGAGTATCGAGCGTTCCCGCAAAGCATTGATGAACAGTCTTGAGATCATCGGACGCGGACCATTTATGAGGGAATTGGGAGGGCCAGAAGACGATGAAACTATGATGTTTATTCATCATTTTCTCCATGACTTTGTCCATAGAATGGATAGGTACATTCCGAAATCCAAGAATGCCAAAAAACTGGAATTACCACCGGAAGAAAAAGAAAAATAAGAGCAAAGTTCCTTGTATTGCGATATTGGCATTGAGGACGCATATCTTGTCCCGGGCGGAAACCGGCAAGGTAGAGCCCGCGTTTACGAAATATTGAACTACTGGCAATCGCATTGGAGATGCCGCTCTGCAGCCTCTTCAAGCATTTGTAAGCAGTAGAATCTTGTTTAGTGAAGAAGGGGTGAATCTTCCCAATGAAGTTTTCAGGCTGGCTAAGCGTAGTAGCTGTTTTGCTTGGCGCAATACCTTCCTTTGTGCGTCTTGGCGATATACCGTTCGACGCTAGATTAACAGTTGTCGGTGGATTAGGACTACTCAGCATAATGTCGGCAGCTTTCGTTTCCCCAAAGAGGCCAATAGCGATCATCGGATTGGCACCTTCTGAGAAACCTGCACTGTTGAAAAAGTTGTTGACTCGATTCCCCCAAATCATCATCCTCGCTGTATTGACAGCAGCATGCGCATGCTTGTTCTGGATTACCTTGTGGTATCACAATATTTCG
>DATDGH010000107.1:0-3704 GCA_036522215.1 Candidatus Angelobacter sp.
GGAGGATTCCCTGGTGAACGCTGTGGTTTGAATCGAATGCTGTATTCATAGATCCTCCTTTGGCTGTTGCCGTTTGAGATCACCGCTGTTGGCATCACGGAAGCATTGGGCCAAAAAGTCCAGCAGCTCCTGTGTGGAACGGAAGCGAAGCTCCCGTCCGGTATCCACTTCCTCAATCCTTCCGCAAAAACAATTTTGCGTTGCTTTGGTTTCGGTTCCGAGCTGTAGAACGAAGGCCCCTCTCATAACGATCTCACCATACCGATTTGAGGGATCAGATGGTGTGAAAGGAGCGTTCAATTTCCGTGAAATCCCACCTGAACGTTCGGTTGTCACCCCAGCCTTGCTCGGAAGACGTTTGGGGAAGGAAAAAATTGTTGCAGAGTGGACTTTTTACAACTTTTTACTACCGTTTACATGCGATTGACACAATTCCATGTTGAATGTTTTATGTTTTCTGTGTTCGTGCTAGCTGCCCCAGTCTCTAAAGAGTAAGCATCACGTTGAGCACAATCGAAATAAAAAAAGAATCTTCTGTTTATTTTTGTAAATCACTGTAAGCACGCAAGTCGTTGATGTTGGTTTTAGCCAAGGTATGAGTTGGTTTGCTCCATTCCGGTTGGACGTGGTGAATCAGTGTTTATGGCGAGGAGAGACCCGCGTCCCGCTCATGCCGAAGCCCTTCGCTGTTCTGCGGTACTTGGTGGAGCATGCGGGCCGCCTGGTAACCCAGGACGAACTTCTAACCGCGATCTGGCCGGAAACATACGTTCAGCCGGAGGTCCTGCGCCGGTACATCCTGGAGATCAGGCGCGTGCTCGGCGACAAGGCGGAGAAACCTCGCTTCGTGGAAACTCTGCCTAAGCGCGGCTATCAATTCATTGCTCCGGTCACAGACGTTAACGCAGCCGGCCCTGCAGATGACGTTGCCAACCCGAAAACTAAACTGGTTGGCCGGGAATCAGCATTCACTGATTTGCATGCACACCTTAAGAATGCCCAGCGTGGGCAAAGGCAGCTGGTTTTTGTCATGGGAGAACCCGGCATCGGCAAGACCAGTCTGGTGGATGCCTTTCAGCACGTGAGCTCCGGCATCCCTGACGTCAGTGTGGCGCGCGGACAATCACTCGAGGGCTTTGCCGGTAAGGAAGCCTACTATCCTGTCTTTGAAGCACTCGGTCAACTGGTTCGCGGTCCTGCGAAGACACTCGTGATCAACAGTTTGGCCACGCATGCTCCAACGTGGATGGTCCAGTTCCCATCGCTGGTGAAAGCGGAGCAGCAAGCATCGTTGCAGCGCGAGATTCTGGGCGCTACTCCGGAGCGCATGGTGCGGGAACTGTGCGAAGCCCTGGAAGTCATCAGCCAGTCAGTCACGCTCGTACTCATTCTTGAAGATTTGCACTGGGCGGACGATTCGACGCTGGACCTGATTTCTGCGATCGCGCGCCGCCGCGAATCAGCCAAGCTCTACCTGGTAGGAACAATTCGTCCCGCGGATCTGATCCTGTCTGAAAGCCCGCTTAAAGCGCTCAAACAAGACCTGGTGCTGCACCGCCTGAGTGATGAAGTAAGGCTTGAAAGGCTGCATGAGTCTGATGTTGCAGACTATCTGGCAGCGGAGTTCAGCGGCGGTGATCTCCCGCGTGGACTTGCCACCGTGATTCACCGTCATTCCGAGGGAAACCCCCTCTTCATGATCGCCATGCTGGACCATCTGGCGAAGCAAGGCGTGCTGTCTCATGAGGACGGCCGCTGGAAACTTACAACTTCTCTAGACCGCGTGGATCCGGGAGTGCCGGAGACGCTGAGACAGATGCTGGAATTGCAACTCCAGCACTTGAGTGAGGCGGAGCAGGAGCTTCTGAAGTGCGCCAGCGTGGGAGGCCAGCACTTCACCGCCTGGGCTGTGGCTACCATGCTGAAACGCGATCCCTCCACTGTAGAGCAAGCCTGTGCCGCCCTGGCCGAGCGGCAACAATTTCTAAAATCCAGCGGCACACGGGAATTGCCCAACGGACAACAGACACCGCAGTACGAGTTCAGGCACTCACTCTATCGCGAGGTGCTCCAGCGCAGGTTGAATCCTGCACAACGCGTGAGCTTTCACAGAAGTTTGGCAGAGGGCCTGGAATCCCTGGGTGCGCAAATCAAACCGGAAATGGCCGCGAAAATAGCTTTGCATTTTGAGGAAGGCCGCGATTACGAGCGTGCGATTCGTTATCTTCTGTTGACGGCGCAGAATGCTAGGCATCGCTACGCCCATCGTGAAGCTATCACCGTCCTGGAGCACGCGCGTGAGCTGGTGGGCCGGATAGCTGGAGAGCGAGCCCAGAAACTTGAATTTCAGATTCTGGGAAAAATTGGAGACACCTACTACTCGCTCGGCGACATGACCCGGTCGGTTGAAACCTATCAGTCCATGGCTACGAGCGCGGCCGAAGCGGGCCTGCTGGCTGCTGAGGCCAACGCCCTCATGCGACTGGCTTATCCCGCTTCATTCCTCGATCCGGACCGGTGTATCGCGGCCTGTGAACGTGCCGCGCACATCGGCGCCATGACTCGTGATCCGGCGCTTAAAGCCCAGGCTTCGCTCCTGGCTGCTTGCTGGCGCATTCTGGTGGATGGATGGCAGGAAGCACAGATACAGGCTTGCGCTGCAGCTATCGCGACTCTGCGTCGCCTGGATAGCGATCTGCCTCCTCATGATCAGATTCTGTACTCAAAGGTCCAGATCTATCATTCTGATTACACCGAAGCTTTTAAGAATGCTGATGGCGCTCTTCTGAAACTGACCGAAGTTGACGAACCCTGGGACCACGCAGCCGCGCTTTCCGCCAAGGCAGTTGCGCTTACCTACATGGGCCGGCTGGGCGAAGCTCACAACACTCTTACCGCAGGCATGAAGTTGATGGAGAAGAATGATAGTGAGCTGGTGAAGAAAGATGAAAACGCGTCCTGGCTGGGAATTCTCCGCGGGACCCTGGTCTGGTTGCACTGGCAAGCCTACGATTTCGCAGGAATCCGCGAGCTCTCGAAGCAGCAAGCGGAATGCAGCGCCTGCAACATATCGCCCAAGGCAAGACTGAGAACGGCCATCCTCCAGGGATTCACCGATTTGACCATTGGGGAATATGATCGTGCGGCACAGTGCTTTCAGGAGGTTCTCGACCACTTTACTCGTCGCACCGTGCTGCACTGGTATTGGGGGACACTGGCGCGGCTGGGCCTCAGCGAGACCTGGCTTGCCTCCGGTAATCTGGCCAAGGCGAACATCGAAGCGGACGCCTTGGAGCAAGCTGTCTCAGTCTGTGGTGATTCCTACATAAAGGCGTTGGCGTGGGAGACCCGGGCTAGACTGGCGTTGGCAGAAGGAAAACAAGAGAAGGCCGAGCAATACATTCTCAAAGGACTCGAGACCATCGCGTCAGTCGACGTGCCGCTCGCTGCGTGGCGTGTTCACGCTGCGGCATGGGAGGTCTACCGCGAGACTGATCGTGCCAGGTCCAACACACATCGCGCGTCTGCTCAGGACATCATCGCGCAAATTGCTGACTCGCTCGACGAGGTTGAATCTCTGCGAGAATCCTTTCTTTCAGCCCAGGACGTGCGCCATATCCTGAGCGACGAACCGACTCAGCGGAAGACTGCACGAGTGGGTTAGATCATAGTTTTCACTACAAAAGACCCAAACAACCTGGGTT
>DATDGH010000108.1:0-8801 GCA_036522215.1 Candidatus Angelobacter sp.
GAAAGCTACATTCATCCCATCACCATTCTTTCCACGCTGCCGTCTGCCGGCGTGGGAGCAATTCTGGCGTTGCTGATTACAAAGACTGACCTCAACGTAATCGCGCTGATAGGAATCATTTTGCTGATTGGTATCGTGAAGAAGAATGCCATCCTGATGATCGATTTCGCGATTGATAACGAGCGCAAAGAAAACAGGACTCCGGAAGAAGCGATTTTCCAGGCGTGCTTGTTGCGCTTTCGTCCCATCATGATGACCACGATGGCCGCCCTGCTCGGTGGACTACCGCTGGCCGTTGGCACCGGAGTGGGGTCAGAGCTCAGGCGTCCGCTGGGCATTGCGATTGTAGGCGGATTGATTGTCAGCCAGGCCCTTACGCTTTTTACCACGCCGGTGATGTATCTCTACCTGGACCGCTTTCGCCTGCGCGTAGCGCGATGGAGAGGCAAACCCAGCCACCGGCCTGCGCCCCGCCCACAGACTGAACCATTGATGAAGCCGAGCGGAGACTAGAGATTGGCAAAAAAAATGGCGGGGTGCGCAGTGCGCTTATCCCGCCATTTTTTCTTGCTTCCCGGGCAATAAAACTTAGTACCTGCGCCAACCCTCGTGATCATAGTCACGGTCATAGCGACGATCGTAGCCGCGCTGATAACCTCTCTCGTAGGCTTCGCGGTAAAGTTCCTTGTAATAATTCCTGTCGATGCTGCCGTAGTAGCCGCGGTCGGCATGTTTAAAATTGCTGTCGTGCGTTGGACGGAAGCTATGGCCAGTGAATCGGTCGTTGCGTCCGTCGTTGAAACCGTCTTGATAACCGAAGTCGCGGGCATTTATGGCTGCACGATTATTCCTGGAATAGTCGTCTCGGTCCGGATAGCCCCATCCCTGGGCCGATGCTGCAAGGGTGCTGCCGGCAACGAAAGACATGGCCACAAGCAACAGTCGCAGGCGTTTCATGAATTCTCCTTTTTTTGCCGGGGACCCTCTTTCTTTACTTGCCACTCCCTGTGCAAGCCTAAGGTCCCCGGTACTTGCCTCGTTGTCGGTAAAAACCCGGCTTCGTGCGCTTTGTTACGAGGGCCGGATGATGAATCGTGTGGTTTTGTTAAGGTGTCTTAACCGTAAGCATTGAGTGATTCTTGCATTGCAAGCTGTACGCGTGTGTGAGCCACCAAAGGTCGTGGATGGCCGGAGCCTTTCTCAAGACTGCCAAGCCATCCACTGACCATGCCGATATTTCTGTATTCCTTAAGCCGCAACTGAGGGCGGGCTGAATGCTGAGTGCTGAGTGCTTTCAACTACCGGCGATCATCATTGTGGCCAAAGTCCCGGCCGCGCCGATCATCGTCACGCTGCCAGCGCCAGCGATCATCGCGATCTCCGCCACGGTAGCGATCATCGCGGTCAACGTAGTGGTTGTCCCGGTCTCCATCTACATGAGCGTAGAGATAGCCACGATCGTCCCCGTTCTTGTGAGCGTAGAAGAAACTGCCGCGATTCCCCCCATCCTGGCTGCCCAGGCGGACCTGAACTGAAAACCCAGTCTGATAATGTTCCTGTGCGGATGCCAAAGCTGAGCTGCCCGCAATCAACGCCGTAGTCATAAGCATTATTTTTAGCCGATTCATAAAAACTCCTTTCCTGCCAGCCCTGACTTCCTTGTTCTTCCTGAACCGTCAGGTCGCTGGCTTTTTGCCTCACTAGTGGAAACACGGCGATGAATTTTTGGTTCTGAATCAACGAGTTATGAATGGTAGGGTTCCGTAAAGAGGGTGTTGGAGATGTAACAAGTTGTGCAGCCGGGGTAGTTTGAGAAAAGTACGGGAACCCGTAGGAGACAAAGGCGGAACATGCGACGTGCCATGTTCCGCCTCTTTAACGCCGTGGACTAAGTACTGTTCATTCAAACCGTAGCGCTTCAATCGGATCCAGCCTCGCGGCCTTGCGTGCGGGATAGAATCCAAAGAAAACGCCCACGGCCATAGAGAACACCACTGCCGCCGCTACTGCGACTGCGGAAATCAGGATGTTCCAGCCCAGCACCTTGGCTATGGTGATGGAAGCAACAACGCCAAAGAGAATACCGATGATCCCACCTGCCAGGCTGAGCACTACTGACTCGCTGAGGAACTGGCGCAGCACATCTGATTCGGTCGCGCCGATAGCAATGCGGATTCCGATCTCGCGCGTGCGCTCGGTCACTGAAACCAGCATGATGTTCATGATGCCGATGCCACCTACGATCAGTGAGACACCGGCAATTGAAGCCAGAAGCATGGTCATTACTTTGGACGACTGATCTGCCAGTTGGGCCACGTCTGCCAGGTTGCGCACACTGAAATCGGGATCCTGCCCCGGACGAATCCGGTGCCGGTCACGCAGCAATGCCGTGATCTGGTTCTGGGCCTCGTAGCTGGCCTGCTGTGAGCTTGCCGAGGCAATGATGTTCTGGAGCCAGTTCTGGCCGGTGATCTTCTTCTGCAAGGTGGTGATGGGAACGTAAATCGCATCATCCTGGTCCTGCCCGATCCCGGATTGACCCTTAGCGGAAAGGACGCCGACAACCTGGAAAGGCAGGTTGCCGATGCGGACAGTCTGGCCAGTGGGGTCATTGTTGCCAAACAAGTTCTGCTGTACGGTTGCGCCTAGCACAACTACGTTCGCGGAATGGCTCACATCATCGTCAGTAAAGCTGGATCCCTTGGCAAAATCCCAATTGCGAATCTGAAAATACTGGGGCTCAGTCCCGGTAGCCCGCGTGTTCCAGTTTTGGTTTTCATAGACGATCTGTGCAGTAGCTCCGCTGCTGGGCGCGGCCAGGGTGATGGTGGGCACCTCGCGCAGGATGGCCTGCATGTCGTCGTTGATGAGGGTCTTGGTTGCGCCGCTTCCCAGACGCAAGCCAGCGCTGTTTACGCTTCCGGCGCTGACAAAAATTACATTCGTCCCCATGGCAGCAATCTGCTGCTGGACCTGCGCCTGTGCGCCCTGGCCCACACCTACCGTCGCGATCACCGCGCCGACGCCGATGATGATTCCCAGCATCGTCAACAGGGAGCGCATCTTGTTGCGCGTCAGCGCCCGAATTGCGATTCTCAAAATTGCCAGTAAGTCCATAACCCCTCCTCACGAATGCCGTTTCTCTTTTGTTCCTGTTTTTCTCTTGTGTCCTTCGTGGCTACCGCTTCTTGAATTTGTTGTTGCTTTTGAATTTGCCAATTACTAATTGCTAATTGCTAATTACTGCTTTTAAGCGTCTACCGCCGGAATGGTTTTCAACTCCTCGGAAGCCGTCGGACGATCCAGCACCGGCTGGTCGCGCAGGATCTTGCCGTCGCGAAACACCACGATGCGTTTTGCGTATTGCGCAATGTCGGTCTCATGGGTGACCAGCACAATCGTCAGCCCTTTATCATTCAGCTCCTGGAAGATCTGCATGATTTCTACCGAGGTGCGGCTGTCCAGGTTTCCCGTCGGCTCGTCAGCCAGCAGAATAGATGGATGGTTGACCAGCGCTCGCGCAATCGCTACGCGCTGCTGTTGTCCACCGGAGAGCTGAGAAGGGAAGTGGTCCATGCGCTCTCCCAGTCCAACCATCTCCAGTACCTCCTTGGCGCGAGCCACGCGGGTAGCCTTGTCCATATGCGCGTATAGAGTCGGCAGCTCAACATTTTCCAGGGCCGTAGTGCGGGAGAGCAGGTTGAATCCCTGAAACACGAACCCCAGCTTGCCGTTGCGAATCTCAGCCAGTTGTTTCTTGTTGAGCTGGGCAACGTCTGTTCCTTCCAACAGATAGCGGCCGCTGCTGGGCTTGTCCAGGCAGCCAAGCATATTCATGAAGGTGGACTTTCCGCTGCCGCTGGACCCCATGATGGCCACGAACTCGCCCGGATGAATGGTCAAATCGACACCGCGCAGTGCGTGTACTTTAGTCTCACCCAGCGCATAGTACTTGTGCACTTCTTCCACCTTGATGACCGGAACGTCTAGCTGAAGATCCGCTCCGTTTACCAATCCTGCGTTCATTTCGACTTGAGCTATGGTTGCCATAAATCCCTCCCGATCAGTTGCCTTGTTCCCTGGTTTACCGTCCAAGTCCGCCCATACCACGTCCGCCACTCGTGCCCGGAGCGCTGGCAGCAGCCGGTTTTGCCTGGCTGCTCGCGGCTGAGCCGGTGACGAGTTGGTCGCCTGGATTCAGGGTTCCGTTTACGACCTGCGCTACCTGAGTGAAAGTGTGGTCGGTGATTCCCAGTTTGATCTGAACTGGCTGAAGCGACTTATCTGCAGCCATCTTCCAGACCGTTGCCATGGTCGGGTCCTTAGCCTGTCTGCCTGCGCCGCCTGCGGTCTTGGTTTGTGCCGGCTGCGCAGTGGTTTGTGGTTTAAACCGCAGCGCGCCATTGGGGATCTTCAGCACGTTGTCCGCCTCGGCCACAGGGATGCTCACGTAGGCCGTCATTCCGGGAAACAACTTCATCTGCGGGTTATCAAAATTCACTACCGTGGTGTAGGTGACAACGTTCTGCACCGTTGCGGCATTCAAACGCACCTGAGAAATCTGTCCTTTAAACGTCTCGTTGGGGAATGCATCCACTTTGAAGGTGGCGGTTTGTCCGGTGTGAATGGCGCCGACGTCACTCTCATCCGTGCTCACGTAGACCTGCATCTTGGTCAGGTCCTTGGCAATGGTGAACAAGGTGGGTGCCTGCAGTGACGCAGCCACAGTCTGGCCGACATCAACGTTTCTGGCTACCACGGTGCCATCGATGGGAGAACGAATGGTGGTGTAGTTCAAATTCGTCTGCGCCACGGTCACGGCAGCAGTTTTCTGTTGTACAACCGCCTGATTCTGGGCGATTGCAGCCTGGGCCGCGGCCACGTCTGCCGTCGCTGACTGCCACGCTGCCTTGGCGCTATCAAACTGCTGCTGGGGAACCACGCCGTCTTTGGCCAGCTCGCCATAGCGGGTGTAGTCCAGGTGCGTTTGCGCCTCAGTCGCCTGGGCTTTAGCCAGGCTGGCTTTCGCCGTCGACAGCGTGGCGATTGCATCCTGCAGGTCGGCTTTCGCCTGAAGTAGCGCTCCCTGGAACAACGCCGAATCAATCTGCGCGATGACCTCGCCCTGGGTCACATGGGAGTTGAAGTCCGCATTCAGCTTCTGGATGGTTCCAGATACCTGAGAGCCGACCTGGACGGTAGTAACCGCGGTGATACTGCCGGTGGCCTGGACGACGTTTTGAATGTCGCCCTGTTGCGCCTTTTCGGTGTAATATTGGGTCGCACTTCCGGACTGAAGTTTAAAAGCCGTCATCGTCCCGATTGCCGCCAATAGAACTGTGATGATGAGCCATTTGTTTTTCAGATATTTCATGTGAAACTCCAGGGGGTGGAGTTGCTTGATTCTGTCGACCCCCACATGTATCGAACCCGCACTTTGGCAGAGTTCCCGTAAAGAGTAGGTAGCTGGCGGTTAATATTTGTAATCGCTTGTGCTTGCATGTAAAAAGAGGCGGGATTCAGTCTGGCATGGCAGGACGAAGCCTTCCTGTCCTCATGCCAGGAATGCTGGAATTCTTTTGCCGAAAGTGTTGGCGGGCTGAATGGCGAGTGTTGAATGCTGGTTTACAGAGAGTTTACAGCCGGCAAATGAATCTTAACGACAATGGGCCACCCAGAGGATTATCTTTAGTCATCAAAAGATCAGGTAAATCATAGAGGCCGCTATGAATCCGACAGACCCCCAAACCTTCTTCGATAAGTGGCTTTCAGCCTACAGTGACCGGTTGCATGTAGTCAGGCGAGGTTCACCCATCGATCTTGCGCAACCAGAGGCTCCCAAGCCTCCTTTGTCCGTGTCTTCTGACAAAAGTGGAGAAACCAGTTCGGCGCCGCCCAAGCCTAACAGCGCTTAGTTGCAGATCATCGCATCTCTCGATTCTTGCTCCATTCGCGTTCTTTCACGGCTCCGAGGTTTCAGGCTTCCGATCACCGCGATCTCACCCGGCTCTCTCGTTTCTGTTTTCGGGCAGGAAAATGTATATTCGGAGCCAATGCAGAAGACCCAGACGCGCAATCTCGTCCTCCAGACTGATAGCTACAAGTTCACGCACTGGAAGCAGTATCCTCCGGGGACGGAGTTCGTCTACAGCTACCTGGAGTCTCGCGGTGGCATGTTCGAGCAGACTCTGTTTTTCGGCCTCCAATACTATTTACTCGAATATCTCAGCGGCCAGGTGATTACTGCAGAGGACGTTGCTGAGGCGCGTGATTTTGTCGATCGCCATATTGCGCCCGGCACATTCAATTTTGATGGATGGATGTACATCGTCCGCCAGTTGGGCGGAAGACTTCCGGTGGTCATCAAGGCCGTTGCCGAGGGCACCCTGGTGGATGTCCAGAATGTGCTGATGACAATCGAGAATACTGATCCTCATTGTTACTGGCTGCCCAATTATCTGGAAACTCTGTTGTTGAAAGTCTGGTATCCCATCACCGTCGGGACACTCTCCCATGCCATCCGCAAAGTATTTCTTGGCGCGCTGGAAAGGTCCGGCGATCCTTCTCTGATTGATTTCAAGCTGCACGATTTCGGCTATCGCGGTGTCTCCAGTGAGGAAACGGCGGGAATTGGCGCCTCGGCGCACCTGGTGAATTTCAAAGGCACAGACACCGTGGCCGGCGTCAGGTTCTTGCAGCGCTACTACCGATCCAACGAAATGGAAGGCTTCAGCATTCCCGCTGCCGAACACTCCACCATCACCGCCTGGGGACGTGAAAATGAAGTTCGCGCGTACGACAATATGTTGACGCAGTTTCCTGCCGGACTGGTGGCGGTGGTAAGCGACTCCTACAACGTCTATGAAGCCTGCGAAAAACTCTGGGGCGAAATCCTGTACGACAAAGTCCTGCAACGCGAGGGAGTCCTGGTGGTGCGGCCCGACTCCGGGTATCCACGCGACGTGGTGTTGAAAGTCCTGGAAATTCTGGGCCGGAAGTTTGGCTATCAGAGCAATGCCAAGGGCTATCGCGTTTTGAATCCTAAAGTGCGCGTGATCCAGGGTGACGGCGTGAACTACTGGACCATTCAGGACACGCTGACTGCCATGATGCGCGCCGGATGGTCCGCCGATAACATCACCTTCGGCATGGGAGGCGCGCTGCTTCAGCAGCTCAACCGCGATACGCAGAAGTTTGCTTTCAAGACCTCAGCCGTGACCATCAACGGAGAAGACCATCCTGTTTATAAGGATCCGGTCGATGGCCACGACAAAGTGTCCAAGCGAGGGCGACTGGCCCTGCGCCGGATCAACGGCAGATCGTCAACGCAGAGCGTCACCAGACAGAATGGCGATGCGCGCGATCTGCTGCGGACGGTATTCAAAGATGGTGAAGTGCTTTTGACGCAGACGGTAGATGAAATCCGCGAGCTGGCCCACAATCCTGAAAGAGTCTCAGTCTAAGAAAATGGTCGTTTATAACTGCCGCGGAAATCGCTATCTGTCATCCGGATGACAGCAGAGATCAATCACAACTGTGCTGGCAAGAATAAGGATGTCATCTTCTTGCTGATCGACCTCAACGCCGTACGTATCTGAGAAAGTGAACCACTGCTTGGATACTTGCGCCATCGGTCTCCCGGCGCGAGTGAACGTGTATTCGTGGTCCGAGAAATTGCCTTCAGCCAGAACGTCATCCTGTCCAGGCACATTCACAGTGAACTGACAGTTAAAAAAAGTGAATGCTTTCTTATGTACAACTGCCCAGAGCTGATCGGCTTTGCGAATGTCATAGGTCCGGCCCCACGGTAACTCCTGGTCAATTGATGCGAGCTTGTTGCCGGACATATCCATGAAAGCGAGGTGGTTGCCCAGACTGAAAGCCTTGCCGTCAACCAAAAACATATCGCGGCCGTTTTCGTCCTTTATAACGAAGTCATCGCCCAGGGAGAACACTTTTTGCTTCATTACATAACGCATCTTCCATCCTAGCTTCGCAGAAACATTCAGACTTCTTAATTCGCGTTGATTCGCCTTAATTCGCGGCTAAAAGGTTTTGATCTCACTTCAATCTTGATGCCGCCGTCTCAATCGCCCGCCGCGTGTAAACCTCAGCCAGGTGGCGGCGGTATTCGCCCGATGCAAACAGATCAGTGTTGGCATCCACTCCATCACTCGAGTGGGCGGCCGCATCGCTGATCGATTTGGCATCCAGAGCATTTCCTCTCAATCCGTTCTCGACTGCGCCGGCCCGGTATGGCTTGGGTGACACTCCAGTGATTCCCAGTCCCACAGACTCACACTTGCCCGATCCATCCAGAGTTAGGCTCACCGCCACACCTACTACCGCGAAACCTGACGCGGGATGACGAAACTTTTTGTAGCACTGGCCCACACGGCCTTTGGGAATAGTGAAGCGAACCTCGCGCAGAATCTCGCCGGGCTGCAGGGCGGTGCTGAGCATGCCAGTAAAGAACTGGTCTACTTTGATGGTGCGCTCACCTTCAGGTCCTGCCGCGACGACTTCCGCACCCAGGGCGATCACCGTCGCCGGCCAGTCTGCTCCGGGATCGGCGTGAGCCAGGCTCCCGCCGATAGTGCCTTTGTTGCGCACCTGCACATCGCCGAGATAAGTAGCCGTTTCCGGCAGCAGGGGACACACGCGCCGCAGCAGATCAGAAGACTCAATCTGATAATGGGTGGTGATTGCGCCAATGCTAATCTGTCCGCCATCTTCGCGGATGTAGGCCAGCTCCTTGATCCTGCTGATATCGATCAACACCTGAGGCTGCGCCAACCGCA
>DATDGH010000109.1:0-42375 GCA_036522215.1 Candidatus Angelobacter sp.
GGAAAACACTAAGTCAGTCGTCGCCAGCTTGACCAGCGTGACCAAGAAATACGGCGAGGTCACTGCACTACGCGATGTCAGCCTGGATGTCCGGCGAGGCGAATTGCTGGCCGTTCTGGGGCCGAATGGGGCGGGCAAAACCACTGCCATCCGGCTGCTGCTCGGCTTGTCCATGCCGGCTTGGGGCCAGGTAACAGTTTTCGGGCAAAATCCTCGCGATGTTTCTACCCGAAGACGCGTTGGAACCATGCTCCAGGTTTCCAAAGTGCCGGAAACGCTAAAGGTGAAGGAGCACATTGACCTGTTTTGCAGTTACTATTCAAAACCACTTTCCCGAAAGGACATCCTGAACGCTGCGGGATTGGAAGGACTGGAAAATCGTTTGTTCGGCAAGCTTTCCGGGGGAGAGAAGCAGCGAGTTTTGTTTGCCCTGGCAATTTGTGGCGATCCTGAGCTTTTGTTCCTGGATGAACCCACGGTAGGTCTGGACGTCAGCACGCGTTACCTGATCTGGCAGCAAATCCGGCGGCTGATTAAACAGGGCCGAACCGTAATTCTGACCACCCACTATCTGGAAGAGGTAGACGCGCTCGCCGATCGCGTGATCGTGCTGAACCAGGGGACAGTTGTGGCCGAGGGCTCACCGGCTGAAATCAAGGCGCGAACCGCGCAAAGAAAAATTCGCTGTTCAACGCGCCTGCCTCTCGAGCAGGTATGGGCCATACCCGCGGTCAGCGACGTGCTTGCCCGGGACACGCGCATAGAAATCCTAACTTCTGAGGTGGAACCGGTTTTACGTGAGCTTTTCTCCCGCGACCCCAACTTATCGTCTCTTGATATCTCCAACAGCAGCCTGGAAGAAGCGTTCCTGCAGATCATCGGTTCCAAGGACTCCCAAACCAACCATGAGGTGACAGCATGACCAGCTACGCCGCGCCCTTACAAGATTTTTCCTGGAAACAGACTCTTCGCATCTATGGGGCTGAAACCAAGTGTGAATTCCTGAAAGCCCTGCGGCTGCCCGCGTATGTTATTCCAACCCTGACCTTCCCCTTGGTGTTCTACGTGATGTTTGGCATCGTGTTCGGAGGCAAGCAAGCCCTGGGATCAGTTACTGTGGCCGGCTATTTTCTTGCCAGCTATGGGGCCTTCGGCGTAATCGGCGCGTCGATGTTTGGGTTTGGAGTTGGCGTGGCAGCGGAGCGCGGTTATGGCTGGTTACAACTCAAGCGCGCTACGCCCATGCCGCCGCTGGCGTACTTTGCCGCCAAGACCATCATGAGCATGCTGTTCAGCACCATTCTGGTGCTGGCCCTCTTTACCCTGGGTTACACCCTTGGCGGCGTGAGACTGCCGTTTACGACCTGGGTGAATCTTGGAGCCATGCTAGTGGTAGGAGCAATTCCTTTTTGCGCTCTCGGTCTGGTCATTGGCTACTTTGCCGGGCCAAGCTCCGCGCCCGCCCAGGTAAATCTGCTGTACTTGCCTATGGCGTTCTGCTCCGGTCTTTGGATACCGCTGCAATTCCTTCCCAGCGCGCTGCAACATGCAGCCCCATACCTGCCGCCGTATCATCTAGCTCAGCTTGCTCTGGGAATCATCAGCCGTGAGCCCTTTGGACGAGCGGCTTTTCAACATCTAGCGGCATTGACAGCATTCACGGTTTTGTTCCTGCTGCTGGCCCGTTTGGGCTACAACCGCGATGATGTCAAAATGTACGGCTGAGCTCGCGGCGCCGAAAGCGCTAAGCGCCCGCTGATTCCAAACAGTTTAGCTGGGCATTCAGTTCGCGATCGATGTAGGCTGAAGGATTGCGGCATCGCTGGCATGGTAGGAAGGTTTCGCCTACGTTGTTGCGGCCTTCTGAATGAAAATGATTTGCTGAATGATTGAAGTGGAGTAACTAAGAAATGCGGCTGCTGCCCAAGGACAACGAACAAGGCTGGACACCTTACGCGTGGCTCGTCTACCTGTTCATTGTTCCTTTTATTTTCATCATCAGCGGCAATCGGTCGCCGGTAGCTTGGGCGGTAAACATTGCCGGCATGATCGTCTTCCTCGGACTTTATTTCTGGGGATATTGGATCAAGGGCCGCCGGCTGCTGTGGATCGTGCTGGCCATTCTTCTTCTTGGAATCGGGTTCGCTCCCTTCAATGCCGGCGCCGCCGTTTATTTTGTCTACGCTTCATCTTTTCTCTGTTACACAGGTGACTCTAAATCTGCTTTCCGGCTGTTGTTGGGCGTCCTGCTACTAATCGGGCTGGAGACCTGGCTCTCTCACCTGGGACCGGATTTTTGGATCTCCGCCGGACTCTTCTCACTGCTGGTAGGCTCGGTCAACATCCACTACGCAGAGAGGCGGCGGCAAAACCAGAAACTCCTGCGGGCACAGGATGAAGTTGAGCGCATGGCAAAGATTGCCGAGCGCGAGCGTATCGCGCGTGATCTTCACGACGTTCTGGGGCATACGCTTTCCGTCATCATCATCAAATCCGAACTCGCCGCCAGGATCGCGGAAAAGGACCCGGCCCGCGCGATTCGCGAAATCCAGGATGTGGAGCGCATCTCCCGCGACGCGCTGGCGCAGGTACGCAGCACCGTTCGCGGCTACCAGGCCCGGAGCCTGCAAGCGGAGATGAACCAGGCGACCACCGCGTTGGAAGCCGCCGGCGTTAAGGTAAGTTGTGACATTGTGCCCACAACTCTTCCGCCATCGCATGAAGGGGTTCTGGCGTTGGCGCTGAGAGAAGGAGTGACTAATGTTATCCGCCATGCCAAGGCTCATTCCTGCGATCTTCATTTGCGTCAGATGAATGGTAGATACGAGCTGGAAATCAAAGACGATGGCTGCGGTCAACTCGCGCCCGAAGGATTGGGCCTCTCCGGCATGCGCCAGCGGGTAGAGGCCTTGGGAGGCCAATTGCAGCGCGAGGTCTCCTCCGGCACTCGCCTGGTCATCTCCTTACCCTTGGCGGCGCAATGAAAATTCGGGTCGTCATAGCGGAAGACCAAAGCATGGTGTTGGGCGCCCTGGCCGCGCTCCTGGAAACTGAAAACGACATTGAGGTAGTGGGTCAGGCGCACGATGGCAAGGAGGCGTTAAAACTCACGCTGCAGCACAAGCCCGACCTTCTGCTTACCGACATCGAGATGCCCGAGATGACGGGCCTGGAGGTCGCGGCTGAACTGAAGCAGCGGGGCTCGGCTGCGCGGATCATCATTCTCACCACCTTTGCCCGGCCCGGCTACCTGCGCCGCGCCATGCAGTCCGGGGCCTCAGGTTATCTGCTCAAAGACTCTCCGGCATCTGCGCTGGCGGATGCTGTCCGCCGCGTGCATCTAGGAGGACGGGTGATTGCCCCCGAGCTGGCCGTAGAAGCGTGGAGTGAAGACGACCCGCTCAGCGATCGCGAACGGCAGGTGCTGCGCCTGGCGGCGGAGGGCTCCAGCAGCGGAGATATCGCGGCCCGGCTGCATCTTTCCGAGGGTACGGTCCGTAATTATCTTTCCGAAGCCATCAGCAAACTAGGCGCCGCCAACCGCATTGAGGCCGCTCGCATTGCAAGGATGAAAGGCTGGCTCTAGTTGTTGTGCGAGCGAATCCGTGAATTTTAATCTCTTGTGATGCAAGCTGTTATGGCTCCGTCCGAGAATTTGGTAATTGGGTAACTTGGTAAGTTGGTAATTGAAAATCAAAAGGTAAAATCTCCCTCTGAGCCGGGCTGGCCAATAGTTAACCAATATGTTAAATAGTTATTGACACTGCTGCGCGCTCTCCATATATTTAACACCGTGGTTAACAATCGAAAACAGATTACAGCGGTCTTTGCTGCTCTGGCTGATCCTACGCGACGGCGGATTCTGGATCGCCTCTCCGGACAGGGCGAGAGCCCCGTGACAGCACTGGCCAGGCCGTTCCGCATTTCGCTGCCCGCAGTCTCGCGTCACCTTCGTGTACTGGAGCGGGCCCGCCTGATCCAGCGCCGTCGTGACGGGCGGGAGCACCTGATTCGGCCGCATCCTGCCGGTTTAAGAGAAGCGCAGCAATGGATTGCCCAATGCGTAGCCGGATGGGAATTCAGTTTTGATGCACTCGATGAGTTGCTTAAGAAAGATCAACGAAAGGGAAAAGACAATGAAATCTGACGTCACCATCAGCGGCAAACGGATCCAGATCACGCGAATTTTCAATGCTCCTCGAGAACTGGTGTTCACCTACTGGAAGCGGGCAGACAAGTTGCAACAGTGGTCCGGCTGCAAGGAAGCCACGAAATGCGAAATCCAGATGGATTTCCGCGTAGGAGGATCGTTCACCCAGAAAATGAACATCACGGGCGCGGGCGAGTTTACGATTACAGGTCAATACGACGAGATTGTTGAGCCGGAGCGGATTGCTTATCATGCCGATCTTCGCTTCGCCGTGTCCAGAGTAATGGTGGAGTTCTTCGATCTGGGCAAGCAGACAAAAGTAGTTCTGACGCAGGAAGGGTTGCCGGATGAGATGATGTGCAACATTGTCTCGCAGGGCACCACCGAATCGCTGGAAAAACTCGATCAACTGCTGATTGGCCAGCCGGTCGGACACGGCGTGGAATGAAGTACACCCGCATCATCTCGATCAGCTCACGCCCAAGGAGGGCCTATGAACTACCCGCGCCTCGCTATTGCAGCGGTTGTCGGCCTCGTCGTTTACTTTGCCTGGGGATACCTCATTGAGGGCTGGTTGATTCGCGATCACTTCATTCCCTCCCAGGCCGTTTATCGCGACAGCAACGCGATGCAAAAATACATGCCGTTCGGCATTCTGTGCAGCCTGCTGGCCATCTTCGTGATGGCCGTGATCTACGCAAAGGTCTACGCCGCTCCCGGCGCAGTTTCGGGGGCAACTTCAGGAGCCTTCTTTGGTCTCCTGGTGGGTATCTTTGCCGCCTGCATTCACCCCATCTCCAACTTCGTCACCATGAATATTGACACGCGCCTCGGCCTGGAAACCTCTGCCAGTTGTCTGGTTCAGTGGATCCTCGTCGGCGTTATCATCGGCCTGCTGTACAAACCTGCCCTCCGCTGATGGGAATCAAGTTGTTCACGGCTTGATGCGATAGCCCGTCTTGCGCACAGTGAGGATGTGCCTTGGCGATGCAGGATTCTCTTCCAGCTTGCGGCGCAGCTCGGCAATATGTGTATCCACAGTCCGGCTGACGACTGCGGCGGAATATCCCCAGACCTCTCGCATGAGTTGCAGGCGAGCGACAACCGCGCCGCGAGCCCGCAACAGGGCGAGCAGCAAATCGAATTCTTTCGGACTCAGATCCACAACTTGAGTCCCGCGGTGAACAGTGCGCGCGGCGGGATCGACTTCGATGGCGCCGAAACGCTGGATGCTCAAGGCTTCGCTGCCAGAGGCGCGTCCCGCCTGCGTGCGCCGCAAGAGCGCTTCAACTCTGGCCAGCAGTTCAAGGAGCCCGAAGGGCTTGGTTACATAATCGTCCGCCCCCATCCGCAGGCCTCTGACTTTGTCGGCCTCTTCTCCTTTCGCCGTCAATACCAGAATGGGAGTTGAATGGCCCTCTTTGCGCAAGGAGCGCAAGACGCGAAAGCCATCCAGCTCCGGCAACATCAGATCCAGAATCAGCAGGTCAGGATTCGTGCGATGGAATTCTTCTAAGCCGGTCTTGCCGGTTTCTGCTGTTTCCACCTCGTAGCCTTCTATCTCGAGGTTGTTTCGCAGGCCAAAGGCCAGGTCGCGATTGTCCTCGATCAGCAGAATACGGCTCACCGTAAAGCCTCCGCCGATTTCTTCAGGCCGCTTCCGTCTTCTGTTGCGAGGGGCAGCTCAACCACGAATTTCGCGCCGCCTCTTTCCCCTGATGTAACCCAACAGCGGCCACCGTGATGCTCAGCGATGTCTTTTACCACGGACAAGCCAATGCCTGTTCCTGCGGTTGCTGATTGCCGATCGCGCTCCAGTCTTTGGAAGTGCTCAAAGATGCGCTTGCGATCCTCCTCAGGGACACCCGGACCCTCATCATCCACCGAGAGGCAGGCCAGGCGGTTGCGCTCCTCCAGTCTCACGATTACCTGCTGCTGCTTGCGGCCATATTTCACCGCGTTGTCCAGCAAGTTGATCACAACCTGGCGAAATGCATCGGGATCAATGTTTGCCGTGAGAGCAAAAGCCAGGCGGCATTCGAAGCGAGTCAGGTCACCAGGAACCACGGATTCAAAATCGTCCACGATCTCCTGAATCAGCGGAGCGAGTTCACGCTTCTGTTTTGAGAGCGAGTCAATCTTTCTCTCCGCTCGCGAGAATTGCAGGACGTTTTCAACCAGCTGCGTCAGGCGGCGGGCCTCGCGATCGATAATCTCAAGGGACCGGTGGCGCTCTTCGTCGGAGCGGATGCGGTCCAGCAACAATGTCTCTGTAAACATCCGGATTTGCGTCAACGGCGTGCGCAATTCGTGGGAGACGCTGGAAACGAACTCGTCGCGGAGCTGCTGCAAGGCCATTTCACGTCGGAGTTGCAGGATTGCAGTCACAATCAGGCCGGCATTCAATGCCAGCACTCCCAGGAAAAATGGCAGCCGCGACCGAGGCAGTCCTCCGATCACGATTTGTCGCGAAACCTGGGGATCAATTGCGGCCTGTACGGTAAAACCCGAGAAGATCCCCTGATACACATCACCAAAAGGCTTTGTGACTGCGAATTGAGGTGAGTCTTCGTGACTTGACCGGAAGCGTTCCACTCCTCCGTGATCCCGAACGCTCAAATGCACAAAGGCGTTGGTTACTTTTCCGTGACCGAGTGACGGCGGAACCAGGGGCTGGCGGTTCAGAGCTGTTGCAAACCATGGCGTCAGGGCGGACAAATCAACTTCAAATCCGGCGCCTCTTTCTCCGCCATGTAACCCTCGCGTAGCCACAGCCACAAAGGTCCTGGGACTGCCTTTAATTTGAGTGTTGAACACTTGAAGTCCGGGGCCGTTCTTCTCCATCGGAATTCCTGGGAGACTCTGCCGCAGCCATGCGACTGCATCGTCTCCAGGCTGTTCCCCAACAAATGCAATCTGGCCGTTTGGCAGATCCATTTGGAAATAGCTTTTCGCCAGACTCAGGGCGCGTTTCAACTGCCCGTCCTGGGTCTTAAGCAGAGTGTTTTTGATTTGGGTAAGGTCGTCAGATTGCTCAGCCTGCCGGCGCACCACCTGCAGCAGCGGGTAGTAACCGTAGTAGCCGATTTCGGCGGCTGACCTGCGTATGACCTCATCGGCGACCAATGAGGAATAATCGTGGAGGACGCCTTCTGCCGTGGCCCGATGGTAGACATCGGAAAACTGGGCTTGCAGCGCCAGCAGGCTTGCCGCTGCCAGGCTGATCAACAGCAGAAAGACGATCACGGCTGTCCGTGAGCTTCGCGAGCGCCAGAACAACGGAACCGTCATTCAGGGTTGCGAGTATAGCACCGCCTGCACTTCCGCTCTGCCGCTGCACTGCTTGATTTGCATTCTCCTGACACCTTCTTGACAAACTCCTCACAAAAAATTGAATGGTTCACCACCTCCACGACAACTCCGCAGGCTGTAATGCTGCTGAAGCCAGTCAGCAGTCACAGAGGAGGCGAAAATGTTCCGCCGGTTATGTACAGCAAAACTGTTCTTCGGGCTATTTTTCGTGAGTGTCACCGCTTACGCCCAGGCGCCTAGCGACTTCACCAATTTGCAATTCTTTCCCAAAAACATTTCTCGTGACGAACTGATCGGCACGATGCGTGGGTTCTCATTCAGCTTGAGTGTCCGCTGCGAATATTGCCATGCGGGAAAGGGCGGAAATGAGTTAAAGGACATGAACTGGGCCTCCGATGAAAAGGAGACCAAGAGGACCGCCCGCGCCATGCTGCGCATGATGGATGCCATCAATCAGCAATACATCGCCAAACTTGGGCGGCAGACACCCAAACAGGTGGGATGCGTAACCTGTCACCACGGGCTCAGTATCCCTACGACCATGGACGCAGTGCTTGCAGAAACGCTGGAGGCGAAAGATATTCCCGCGACTATCGCCCGCTATCGCGATCTCAGAAAAAAATATTACGGAGAAGGACAGTACGACTTTGGAGAGACGCCGCTCAATGAGCTAACCGAAGGCTTGCTCAAGCAGCGTAAGACCCAAGCGGCGGTCGCCATCATGGAGTTGAACGTGGAGGTCAACACGCCGCCGTCGCTATGGAGCTACAACCTTCTGGCCATGGCCCATGCGGCAAACAAAGAAACCGACAAGGCCAAAGCTGACTTTCAGAAAATCCTGGAACTCAACCCGCAGGACGCCTGGGCCAAAAAACAGCTCGAGCAGTTGAACAGCGGGGGCCCCAAATGAGCATAACGGGTCTACCCGCGACTTCTTGCGACGCGGTTTGCGGGTCCGCTAGCGCGACGCCATGACTTCGCGGGCTGCATCTCCAATGATCACACTCATGGTCAGGTGCACCTCTTTCGCGGTTGAGCGAAGTCATGGGCCATTCCACACAGGCGCTACCGCGCCTTCTTCCGTATGGTCTTCTTCTGTGTGGGCTTCCGCGTTTTCGGTGTTCGCGCCGAAGCTGCTTTTTTCGCCAGCTTTTTCACTGTGCGCTTTTTCGCCAGCTCTGCCGGAGTCAGCTTGGCAGCACTCTTCCACAGGCGCTCCAGGTCGTAAAACTTGCGGGCCCGTTCAGAGAAAATGTGCACCACAAAATCCACGTAATCCAGCAGCACCCATTCCGCCTGGCTGTAACCTTCTACGCTGTTAGGGCGGACGCCGGATACTGAAAGCTGCTTTTGCACCTCGTCGGAAATGGCTTGAATCTGACGTGGATTGGTTCCGGTGCAGACGACAAAGTAGTCAGTGAAGGCGCCGGAATTGTGGTCCATCTCCAGGATGGCCAGGTCCTCGCCTTTTTTGTTCTCCACCGCACTCACTGCTGCGGCAACTTGCTGCCTTGTTTCTTTACTCATCCTTGGTCTCTTGACTCCTGATGGTGCACTCTACGGAACGATAGCACTTTACCGTCTTTGGCAGCCGCCTTTTGCTGCTGGGCTGAGCTTGAAACATATAGATGTTCTTTCTTGATGTACCTGGCCACAGTGGCCGGAACATAACGGCTGAGCTGCTGAACGGATTTGAGCGCTGCAGCACGAATCTGGGTTGAAGACACCGGCTCCTTCACACCTGACAGAAGATGAATTCTGGCTTGAGGAAGCTCAATGGCGCCGCTGGAGGGCTGCCGTCGCAATGCCGCAAGCACTGCCCCCGCGGGACGTATGCGTTCAGGCAATGCCTCTACCATATCAGCCAGCTCGTAGCCCGGACGGCTGGCCACAATGAAGTCGCATTCCGACAACAACTGTACTGGCTGCTTCCAGGTGCTGATCTCCATAAAAGCGTCTATACCAATCAGAAAATAGAGTGTGTCCGATTTGCTTAGAGCACTCTTAAGCCGCCGCACCGTTCGAATCGAATAGTTAGGCTGGCCTGAATCGGCTTCCAGCAGGGAAGGAACAAACCGTCCTTCGCCGGCGGTGGCCAGGGCCAGCATGGCAAAACGATGTTGGAACTCCGTGAGGTTGCGATTTCCTTTGTGTGGCGGAAGGTCCGCGGGCACAAAGTAGATCACATCCAGATCGAATTTTTTTGCCGCAGCGCGGGCAACGGCAAGGTGCCCGCGATGTACGGGATCAAATGTGCCGCCAAACAGGGCCAACTTCATTTGCTCTTTCTTTTCTTGAATGCAGCATGCTTGGAAATGCGGCGCACGCTTTGCACTCGCTTTGCTTTGCGGGGAGAAACTGGCTTCTTCCGCGTTGCCGTTTTTTCCTGACGGTACGTGCCGGCGCGGACTTCAGCCACGGCGCCTCCCATGGCGTACTTCAACTCGGGAATGCCTTTGCCCGTGACCGCGGAAATCTCGTACAAATCCAGCTTCAGCTTCTTTACGTGTTTGCGCAGCCTGGCCAGCTTGTCCGGATTCACAACGTCCATCTTGGACGCTACAACAATCATGGGTTTCTTTTCCAGCTCTGCGCCGAAACTGGCCAGCTCCTCCAGGATCACATTGAAATCCTTCACCGGATCAGGCCGCCCGCTGGCGTCAGAAACATCAACCAGGTGGGCCAGCAACCGCGTACGCTCAATGTGCCTCAGGAACTGCGTGCCCAGCCCCGTACCGGTATGCGCGCCTTCAATCAAACCCGGAATATCTGCCACCACGTAGCTCTCATCGTGGGGCGCTTCGCCAATTGTGACCACGCCCAGATTGGGTTGCAGCGTGGTAAATGGATAGTCGGCAATCTTGGGCCGGGCCGCCGAAATCCGCGAAATCAGCGTGGACTTCCCCACGTTCGGATAGCCGACCAGGGCCACGTCTGCGAGCAACTTCAGCTCCAGCCGCAGGACCCTCTCGTCTCCCGGCTTGCCCAACTCAAATTCTCGTGGCGCCTGATGGGTGCTGGTAGCAAAGTGCTGGTTGCCGCGGCCACCACGGCCGCCGTGCGCCACTACCAGACGCTCATCCGGCTGGGAAAAGTCGTAGAGTCGCTCACCGCTCTCCTTGTCGTAGACAATGGTTCCGACGGGCACCTTCAGGACGACATGCTCGCCGTCTCTGCCGGTGCAGTTAGAGCCTTCTCCATGGCGTCCGCGCTCTGCGTTGTATTCGGGATTAAAACGGAAATGGACCAGGGTGTTGTGGCGCTCGCTGGACTCCATGATCACATCGCCGCCGCGCCCGCCATCGCCACCGGAAGGCCCGCCGCGGGGAACAAACTTCTCCCGCCGGAAGGCCATGCAGCCATTGCCGCCGCCGCCCGCTTTTACCCGAATTACGGCTTCATCGATAAACATGGAAAGCACAAAAGCCCCGCCACAGGACGGGGCTTGAAATCAGTTTAGCTGAGACACTTGAGAAAGGGCCTATGCTTTGGCCAGCTCAGCGGGCTCGACCAGGACGTAACGGCCATCGGCGCCTTTGTTCACAAATTTGATCACTCCGGAAACCTTGGCAAACAGAGTATCGTCCTTGCCCCGGCCAACATTAGCGCCAGGCTTGATCCGGGTGCCGCGCTGGCGCACGATGATCGTCCCACCCGGGACAAGTTGTCCGCCAAATGCTTTTACACCCAGGCGCTGCGAATTAGAATCGCGTCCGTTCCTGGAACTGCCTAACCCTTTTTTATGTGCCATGACTAAAATCCTTTTATTTGGAAATTACTTTTTCTTCTTTTTCGCGCTACCGCCCTTTTTGGGCGCGCTCTTCTTGGCCGCTGGCTTCTTAGGAGCCGGCTTCTTGCTCGCGGCCTTCTTATGCGCGGCAGGCTTGGCTTTTGCCTCTGCGGCCCCTTCGGCTTCAGGTGCTTCTACTTCTTCTGCCCGCTTAGGCGCTACCTTCTTTTTTGGCTCCGGCAATGCGGGAGCGGTAAAGCGCTGGCCATCGAAGGCAATTTCTGTGATCCGGACCTGGGTGTAGTGCTGGCGATGTCCGTAAATCTTCTTGTACTGCTTCTTGCGCTTGAAATGGAAGACCAGGATCTTGTCGCCACGGCCGGTCTCGGTGACCTGACCGCTGACCACGACGTCAGTTCCAGGTCCAATCTTGCCCTCTTCGGCAGACACGGCGAGAACATCGTTAAATTCAACGTTGTCTCCCTGGTTGGCAGGCAGTCTCTCAATTCTCACTACGTCTCCCGGAGCCACCCGATACTGCTTGCCCCCGGCGCGAATCACCGCGTACATAATTTTTCTCCGTGACCCCTCTATCACTCTGGAAACAAAGGGCCTAAGTAATGGACTTATATGATTGCTGAACGCAACGGTTTGCTCTGACAGGCAGGAACCGAAAGTACCGGCAAACCTTGTAATTTTAACGTGATAGACGCATAACGGTCAAACCAAAAGCGTATTGGTTGCAGTTTTTCGCGCAAAGCTGGACGCCAGCAGCATTCCCTTACTTTGGGTTGCGATAAGCTCCAACACTCGTGAGGAATTCTATGAAAACGATCTGGCTCATCGTCATGTCTTTGACGGTCAGCATTGGCGCTGCGGACAAAGCAGGACAACCCGACATGCCTCGCACTGTGACTGAATCCTTTGATCGCTCCGTCAGTAGCGCAGAGAGCGCGCTTTTGAGAGTGGCTGTGGCAATGCCAGAGGACAAATACAATTTTGCGCCCGTCAACGGTGAATTCAAAGGCGTACGGACCTTTGCCCAGATGGTGAAGCACGTTGCAGTGGACCAGTATGTAGATGCGGCAGCTTTACTCAAGGAAAAGACTCCGATTGATCCGGGGACCCACATGAACGGTCCTGATTCAATCCGCACCAAAGCGGAAATCTTGAAATTCCTTCAGGATGGCTTTACCTACATGCACAGAGCCATACACACGGTGAATCAGAAGAACCTGATGGAGCTGGTGAAGTTTGACCAAGTGAACATACCCAGGCTTTCCATCGTGAGCTCGGCGATTTCCCACCCTTGGGACCACTACGGCCAGCTTATCGAGTACCTGCGCATGAACGGAATTGATCCGCAGGCGCAATATTAAGGCGCTGTGCCTGGTGCAAGGAGCCGCTCGTCATTTTGGCGGGCACCCCATCGCGAACCGGAGAGCGTCAGCAATCTGGCAGATGCGCGAATTGGAAAGTGTTCTAAGTCTGGTTCGGGGTTCTCGCAGCGCTGATTTGCTGATAACCGTTACGTCCTCACCTTTAATGCACGCGCCTTCAAGCCCGGTTTCTCCCGGCGAGAGATAAACGTGGGTTGGAACATCCTTAAGTTGTGAGGTTGTTAACGGCGCGACCAGAACGGTGTTTGCTTTGGGGTGGGTGTTGCGATTATCGATTGAAACAATTACGACCGGACGAAGGCCCTTTTCTGGAGGATCAGTGGGGAGTTGCACGAACCAGATCTCCCCGCGTAAGGGCCAGCGCTGTTTGCCATTCACAGTGGCTTACTCCAATGGAAACTGGCTTTCGGCGAAAGCGCCCCAGAGCCGGTCTTCGTTCATTTCTTCTTCCGAGAGCGAATCATAGTACTTTGAAATAGACGCGGCTATATTTGCCATCTGCCTCTGACGACGATGCTCCTTCAGGATCTCCTCTAGTGCCGACGAACTAGATTCAACCTGCCGCTCTTTTCTCTCTTCTTCGAGGATGGCAACGGCCTCCGACGAGAGCGTATAGGTCTTTCTCAATTTCCGTCTACTTACTTTCAGAGTGGATGCTGAGCGTCGCATATTATTAGTATGATCTATTATCTTACCTATAAGCATACAATAAGTCGCGGACTGTCAGCAAAAGGAAAAGGGCATTGCATTTTCACGCGAAGACGCCAGCGCCGCTGCGTGCCCCTGGCTGAAGAAATCGATCTTCATCCGCTATAACCCCAGGAAACACTACGAATCGGCCTTCCTGGTTGCGGACGGCGCTTCTGCCGGATCTCGCAGCCTCAGCAATCAACCACCAGCCTCGCAAGAGATGATCACACTGTCGCTCAAGTGATCACCGGACGAACACGCCCTACATTCCCCACGTCTTCCAGAAGAAATATGCGGTCATCCCGCTGCCAATGACGATGATGAGATAGCGCACTGCCTGGGGCTTCATCTTCTGCACATAATGCGCGCCTGCGTATCCGCCGATGATTGCTCCAATCATCATCAGCAGCGCCTGGGGCCAGATGATGGCACGATTGAGGATGAACAGGACGATAGCAGCGGCGTTTCCACACGTGACCAGGAGCACTCTGAGCCCATTCATCGCATGGATGTCTTCCATCCCTATCAGGGAGAGCAATGGCAGAATGATGAATCCAACCCCTGCTCCGTAGTAACCGATGTAGATGCCCAGACAGAATTGCACGAACATGATGCCAACTTGACTCAGCAATGAAGGTCCGCTGGTGGCGTGACGTCGTTTGACCCAGGCGGTCATCTTTGGCCCGAGACTGAACAGAATGGTCCCCAACAGCAGCAGCCACGGCACCAGTTTCATGAAGGTGGTTTGCGGCGTCTTGAGTAACAACAGGGCCCCAAAGATGCTGCCCGCAAGGGTCACGATGATCAGCGGGAGCACGGACTTCAAGAGCTGCCAGCTTAGGGCCTTGCGATAAGCCGAAGTGGAGGCGAGGGTTCCCGGCCACAAAGCAACTGTATTGGTGGCGTTGGCATTGACTGGCGGCATGCCCAGAAACAGCAGCGTGGGGAAGGAGATGAAGCTCCCACCGCCGGCAATGGAATTGGCCACACCTGCAACCAGCGCTACAGAAACAAGCAGCCCTGCCTCAGAGGAAGTCACGTGCCTTTTTAGTTTACCTCGAAGCGAAGCGAGAGGTCCCTACCGGCCTGATAGTCGCATCGGCGACGATCTTGAATGGTCACATGATTTCTGAAGATGCCGCTTCAGAGTGCCTGAAATGAACTGGGCGTTTTGGCTGTTCGCTGTTGGCTCTGGGTGGCAATTATTTGGCCTATAATTGCCGATTCCGGAGGATGGATGAAATACGTTCTGAATACTCTCCTGTGTGTGATTGCTTTTTCCCTGATGGCTTTGCCGGCGCAGCAACAAGCGACAGGGGAAAAACCGCCGTCCACACCTCTGCAGGGATTTACTGCCAATTCAGCACAAGCAGAACGCGATTGGGAGAAAAAGTTCCGTGCCATCCCTAGCACCGACAACCTGCGTGAGTACATGCGTCTGATGAGTTCCCATCCCCATCACGTTGGTTCGCCCTGGGACAGACAAAACGCGGAATGGATGCTCGCCCGCTTCCAGGAATGGGGCTGGGATGCGCACATCGAAAACTTTGACGTCCTCTTTCCTACTCCCAAGGAGCGGCACGTCGAACTCCTGGAGCCGACAAAGTTTGTAGCCAAGCTGCAAGAACCGCCAATTGCCGAGGACCCCACCTCGAACCAGCAGGCGGAACAGCTTCCGCCCTACAACGCTTATTCCATTGATGGTGATGTCACCGGCCCGCTGGTGTATGTGAACTACGGAACCCGCGACGACTACGAGCAGCTCGACAAGTTGGGCATCTCCGTCAAAGGCGCGATCGTGATTGCACGCTACGGCGGCTCCTGGCGCGGAATCAAACCCAAGGTGGCGGCGGAGCACGGCGCGGTGGGCTGCATCATCTACTCTGATCCCGCTGATGATGGATATGCCGACGGCGAAGTTTATCCGCAGGGGTCCTTCCGCAACAAAGATTCGGTGCAGCGCGGAGCCGTCACTGACACGTACTACGCCGGCGATCCGCTTACTCCCGGCTGGGGATCTGTGCCGGGAGCGAAACGGCTCGACATCAAGGATTCGCCTCTCATCACCAAGATTCCTGTTCTTCCTATCTCTTATGGAGACGCACAGCCGCTGCTGGCAGCCATCCGCGGTCGCGATGTTCCTCAAAGATGGCGCGGCGCTCTACCGATCACTTACCACATCGGCCCCGGCCCGGCGAAGGTGCACCTGGTGGCAAAGTTTAATTGGGACACGAAGCGCCTCTACGATGTGATAGCCAAACTTCCTGGCTCCGATGCGGCTGATCAGTGGATCATGCGCGGCAATCATCACGATGCCTGGGTCAACGGCGCCAGCGATCCATTGAGCGGAATGGTAGCGGTGCTGGAGGAGGCGCGCGGCTTAGGTGAACTCTACAAACAGGGCTGGCGGCCTAAGCGCACCATCATCTATGCCGCGTGGGACGGCGAGGAGCCCGGACTGATCGGCTCTACTGAATGGCTGGAAACACATCTGGACGATCTCCAGCAACATGCTGTGGCGTATATCAACTCTGACAGCAACACTCGCGGATTCCTGCGCGTTTCCGGCTCGCATTCACTGGAGCGCTTCCTCAATGGCGTGGCCCGAGACATCGATGACCCGGAAAAACATATTTCCGTCTGGCAGCGCGCACGTTCGCTGCGCATCGCGGACGCCACGGGCGCCGAGGACCGGGAAGAGTTACGTCACCGGGGAGACATGCGCATCCGCGCGCTGGGCGATGGTTCCGACTATGCTTCCTTCCTCGACCATGGTGGAATCGCGGCGGTAGACATGCGCTTTGGCGGCGAAGGCGGTGAGGGCCAGTACCACTCCATCTACGACGACTTCTACTGGTACACCCATTTTTCCGACGGCCAATTTATTTATGGCCGGGCGCTGGCCCAAACCTCCGGCACCGCCATCATGCGGCTGGCAGATGCCGATCTGCTTCCCTTCGAATTCACTGACCAGGCCGACACCATCAAGACCTACATCAAGGAACTGGAGAAGCTGCTTAAGACCGAGCAGGACGAAGCCAAGGAGCGCAATCTGGAACTGGATGAAGGCGTCTTCTCGGCGATCTCAGATCCGCAACGGGAAGTGCAGCCGCCATCGCGCAGGGAGGTCCCACCGTTTATCAACTTTGCTCCGCTGGAAAATGGCGCAGAAGCTCTTTCCCATGCCGCCCAACGCTACGATTCTGCTACCAAAAAGGCCTTCGATAACGGTGGCGCAAAGTTAACCGCCGCATCGCTCCACAGCTTGAATGCGAAACTCTACCAGACCGAGCGCCTGTTCCTGAGCGAGAAAGGGCTGCCCGGGCGGCCCTGGTTCAAGCACCAGATCTATGCGCCCGGAGCTTACACCGGCTACGCCGTCAAGACCATCCCCGCCGTGCGTGAGGCATTGGAGCAATACCAATGGACCCAGGCGGAAGAGGGCGTAAATACCGTAGGAGAGATTCTGAAGCGGGAAGCTGCGCAGATTGACGAGGCCGCGTCGGATTTGGAAAAGCTGACGCGAAAATAAGGTTTTCGGAACGATAACAGCGGACCACGGGTTCCGGTTTACACTTGAACCAAGGGGGAATTATGGTAACTGGTCCTCAAGCTGAGCGCGATCCTGATCTGGTAGATGTATTTGTTACGCAGCAGGAATCGGAGGCCATGGTGGTGCATGGCCTGCTCGAGTCGGGAGGTATTGAGTCGGCAGTGATTACAGGTGAGGCCCAGGATGTACTTGCGGGCGTTGGAGGAATGGTCATCCGGGTGAGTCCAGATGAAGCAGACGAGGCCCGCCGCATCATTGAAGAATATAAGAACACGGCAATCGCAGAAGAAGACGACGACGATAACGACGACGAAAGCGCTGAGGAAAGCTAACCGCTTCGGGCGCGAATCAGAATCACGGCCCCGCCGGGCCCGTTCTGACTTCCACGTTGTTTCCATCCAGTAAGAATGTAATCACTCCCAACGTATCTGTGCGATAGGTGCGCGCGTGGTACTCCTGCAATCGTTCCAAGACCTCCCGGCGAGGATGCCCAAAGGAGTTGTGCGCCCCTACGGAGATAACAGCAAAACGTGGATGCGTAGCCTGCAACAGCTCCGGCGTGGTAGAGGTGGCGCTGCCATGGTGAGCTACCTTCAACAAATCTGCCTGCACCCACTGGGCGGCGATGAAGTCTTCCATTTTCTTCTCCACGTCACCGGCCAGCAAAGCCCTCGTATGGCCATATGAAATCAGAAAAGCCAGCGAGTCATCATTCTTCGGCGTCGCCTGTGGGTGCCAATGCTGGGGCGGCGCGAGCACGTGGATATGCGTTCCTGCCCAATCGAAATCGTCGCCCTGAGCGTGATGGCCGATCTCAACGTGATTCAGGAGAGCAGATCGCCGCAGCCGCTGCAATGCCGGAGTTTCCGGGTTGTTTCCCAGCCACAGCTCGCGTGGATGAAAGTTCTCGATGATGCGCGGCAGACCGCCAATGTGGTCGTCATGTGCATGACTGAGAACAACCACATCCAGGTGATCGAGGCCGCGCCACCACAGATAGGGCGATACCACGTCTTCGCCGTAGTCAAATTCGCCGCGAAACGGGCCGATCGCGCCTCCTCCGTCAATGAGCATGCTCCTGCCTTCGGGCGAGACGATCAGCAGTGAGTCCCCCTGGCCGACGTCAATCGCCGTGATCTCCAGTTTGCTTGTATCGATTCTCGCTCGCGGTCGATAGAGCGCCGCCACAGCGGCGGCTACAAACAGAAATGTCAGTCCCGCGAACACTACTCTTCGCCGACTGCGCGCGGCAAACAAGGCTGCCACAACTCCCAGGCCCGCGAGAATCGAGATCGTTATTGTGGCGTCCGGAATCCGCCACCCTGAAACATTCCAGTGAGAAATCGAGGTGATGATCCCCAGCGTCCAGTGCAGCGCCGTGGTAGCGATCCAGGCAGCGATGCGCGCCAGCGGAAACCAGACGTAGCTCAGGGCGATCGCGGCCACGGCGCCATTCAGCAAGACGCCGGCCAGGGGCAACACGAGCAGGTTTGCCGGAAGACCGACGATGGCGGCACGGTGGAAATACATCCGCATGGGCAGCACGAGCACCGCTTGGGTGATGGAGGAAACAATCAGCAACTCATAGACAGCCAATATGAGGCCGATCAATCCGGTAAGAAAAAGACGGGCAGGCAGCTTTCCCAGGAATCGCGCCAGTCTGCCCACAATCATCCGCAGGTCAAGCCGGAACTGGGCAATTCCAGGTTCCAGCGTCAGATCGTAACTGGTAGAGTCCAGATGTCGTAAGGCCTGGCGATAGCGAGTTGAGGTGCGCTCCAGCACCGGCAGGCTTATGCCGGAGATGGCCAGCAAGGCCAGGAAGGTCAACTGGAATGCAGGATCGAACCAGGCGGCAGGGGAGAGCACCAGAACGACCAGAGCGGCGAAGCCGGTGGCATTCAAGGCCGCGCGGTCACGATAAAACAGACGCGCTATGAGAAACAACGACAACATCAAGACGGCCCTCATGATGGGAGCGCCCATCCCGGCGACAAAAGCGTAGAAAACCGAAAGCAGGATGGTGACGGTTGACGCCAGCCATTGCGGGGCCCGCAACCTCCTGGCCAGCCAGAAGACAGCAAACGCCAGCAAACCTACGTTCATTCCGGAGACCACCAGCAAATGGTAGACGCCCGTTTCCTGAAATTCTTCGCGCACATGGCGCAACAGCAGCGAATCATCGCCCACGATCATGGCGGCAAGCAGCGCCGCATCTTCGTCGCTCCATAGCTTCTGATTGTGCAGGTGCTCAAGAATGCTGCGGCGAATCCGGCTGCGCCAGAAACCAAGGGTTGTTCCGGCGGAGCCTTGCAGGATTTCTACACGGTCTGCGCGGACTGAAGCCAGCGCTGTGATTCCGAGGTCGTGGAGATAGCCTTCATAATCAAAAGCTCCAGGGTTGCGAAAATTGCGAGGTGACCGCAGCTTGCCCGTGAGCTTGACGCGCTCTCCATAGACGACCTGCGGAAACCCAGGCTCAGCTTTTTCACCCTGTTCGTCAGCCGATTGCTCTTTCAAAAAGATCGATGCCCGTATGCCAATCGGCTGCGTGGACTTTGTATCTCCTATCTGGATGACCTCGGTCTCCAGGTCAAAGCGCTCTCGTGGTTCCGATCCTGCCAGCAGAGCGCCATCATCAGTCACGTGGCCGATGATCTCCACCTGCACGCCGGAAAGAAATTTGTCAGGAGCAAAGCCGAGTTGCGGAACCGGCATCCACACGCGGCTGCAGGCGCCAACGCAAATGAGCGCTCCCACCGCCGAGACATAGCCCAAGCGAATACTGTTAACTCTGGCAGCAGCCACAGCACATGCGCTCAAGATCACGCCGGCAGCGATCCACAGCCAAACAGGACGATGCAAATGTCCAGCCAGCCAGATGCCGATTCCAAACGCCACGGCGGCGAGCGCAAGCGGAGCGCGTGGATTGGACCTACGAAAGGCGGCTTTTCCGGTTGAGGTCATCTGATCCGGCTGTCCTCGAGCATATTTCAAATACGTTCTAAACAGGTCCAATTGAAAGGCAAAATGACCGCTGCATTGTACAAGGAAGCATCGCGTATTAGAGTGAGTAAGGAGGCAGGACGCTCGATATGAACCATTTATCGGCAAGACTGGTTAGCATTGTGCTTATGACATTGTGGATGGTTGGTGCGGTTCGGGGACAGGCGACCCAGAAACCGCAATCTACCGCCCCGCGAAAGGGCATCTATGCCGCTGGCTGCGTGCAAGCGGGTGTCGAAGCCGGATGCCTGGTCGTTTCAAATCCCAGGAACAAGACAACCTACAACCTCCTCTTCAAGGGAAAGAAGCCTGCGATCGGAAGCGCAATCCGTTTTACCGGCGTGAGCCATGATGGTCCCACCAGTTGCATGCAGGGCGAGGCAATCGATGTAAAAACGTGGACTGCGATCAAGATGAAGTGCAGTACCAGCGATCAGAAATGATCGGCCAGCGTCAGCGGCCTGGGCCAGATCCTCACCGTGCCAATCTCACCAGGCTCTCAATGTGGAATGTTTGTGGGAACAAATCAATCAGGTGGACCTCTTCCATGCGATAGCCAAATTCCAGCAGCAGCCGCAAATCACGCGCCAGAGTTGTAGGATCGCATGACAGATAGATGATTCGAGGCACACGCTGCGCGGCCAGCAGTTTGGCCGCTCTTTCTCCCAAGCCAGCCCTGGGCGGATCTGCCACCACCAAATCAGGGTTCAGGTTCAAAGACTTTTGCAGAAACTGCTCCGTAGTGGCCTGCACTACATTCACATTTTTCTGCGCGTTGGCTTTCAGGTCTTGTAACGAGGCGGGGTTTGATTCCACGGCGAAGACTTGATGAAAGCGTTTCGACAGATGATTGGCAAACAGTCCCACGCCTGAATACAGATCCAACGCCATGCGGCCGGAAACGCCTGTGACTACGGTGTTCACCAGGTCATTCACCAGAAACCGATTTGTCTGGAAGAACGATCCTGCACTCACACGGAAAGTCCATTCGCCTGCACTGTAGTTCAAGTGGCCTTCGCCAGCGGTCTCGATCAATTGTGGCAGGCCGGAGGCGCCAGTGCCGGAAAGTGAGAACAAGGCCATCCCTCTTAGCTCGGGCATACGCTCGCGCACATCGCCAAAAAACTGCTGCAGGCCGGGAATCTGTCCCATCGAATAAATTTCCAGAAGGAGAGCGGAATCTTCGTGGTCGACAAAGAACTCAATCTCGCTGATGCCTTCCGGAACTCGCTGTTCCCGGCCTAGCTGCCAAATCCACTGAATGGCACGATTGATGATGGGCGAGCTGATGGGGCAGCTTTCCACCGCAAGCAATTCGTTTGAAGCCATCCGGTAATATCCAAGGGCAAAGCCCGCTCGCGTGTTCACCTTCATGCGCGTACGGTTGCGGTAGTGCCAGGGGTCCGATGAATGAATCAAAACTTCACTATCCCAATTGAACTTTCCTGTGCGCTGAAAGGTCTCCCGCAGAATGGCGGCCTTCATCTCCAACTGGTATTCATAGTCGCTATGCTGATAATGGCAACCGCCACAGCCGCCAAAGTAAGGGCATAGAGGCGGAATTCTCTTCTCTGACGCTTGCAGCAGTTCCTTCAGATTCGCGCGGATGAAGCCGGTCTTTTCTTCGATGATTTCTGCTGTCACCTCCTCGCCGGGAAGCACCAGCGGCACAAAGACAGTCTTGCCTTCCGGGCTGCGCGCCAGTCCGTCGCCTCCGTAAATCATTTTTTCGATGGTGAGCTTCACATGTAGAAAAGGCTGAGCCGGGGAATCTTAGCGTGTTCCAGCAGGCGTTTGTGAACAAACTGCTTGCGCAGTTGCTCCACCTGCGCTGCCGGCATCTTGCTGCGATACGGAGCAATTTCCCGGTCCGCTTCAGTGCGAATGGCCAGCAGGTCTGCATCATGGGCGGTCATAGTCAGCGCAGCCAGCAGCTTTTCCTCCAGAACGGTGAGATATCGCTCCAGATCTTCCAGGGTCAGCGGCAATGCGTGATCGTGGCACCCTTCCGCCAACATGGTCAGCGTGGCCACACACTCGTTGACAACAGTCTCCAGTTGCGCGGGGCCCGAGACGAGCCGCAGCTTTTCAACGTTTTCAAGAAAATATTTCTTAATTTCGACCGGATTAAGCCCTGGACCGCTGCTCGCCTTCTCGCCGCCAGCACCGACCGCTGCTTCCTTCATGTCCTCGGCAGCCGCCAGTACTTCCTGCGCACAAAATGCGAGCCCGTTGATCTTCTTCGTTTTGGATGGGCGCTGTTCCCATCGGTCAAAGGTAGTGTCAATGCCACGCAAAACCGCTTCCAGGGGGATTCCGGCATCTTTCCAGGTCTCAATCAGGGCCCAATCCAGCGTAGAAAGGATCAGTCCTGTGCCGCGCCGGCGCTGGAATTGCTGTTCAATCTCAGTGAAGTAGTTGAAATAGTTTTCCAAGAATCATCAGTGTAAATCACCGCAGTCAGTGTCATCAGTGGTGAGGTTTGGCAATCAGGACGAGGTTTTTTTCTTTTGCGCTGCAGAGTTCCGCTCCCAGATAATGCGTAAGCCATCGAGCGTCAGCAGATCGTCAACTGTCTTGATGTATTTGGAGCCTTCACCAATGAGCTTGGCTTGTCCACCAGTGGCCACTACTTTGGTTTCTGTGCCCAATTCTTTTAGCAGGCGTTCCAGGATCCCGTCCACCAAGCCCAGATAACCGAAGAACAAGCCGGATTGAATGCTGGCAACAGTATTCACCCCGATAATCTTGGAAGGCTGGCGAACATCCACCAGCGGCAGCCGGGCTGTGTGCTCAAACAGCGCCTGCGCGGAGATGCCGATCCCAGGAGCGATCACTCCTCCAAGATATTCCCCTTTTCTTGAAACCGCGTCGAACGTGGTGGCCGTACCAAAATCGACTACGACACAAGGTCCACCGTACTTTTCAAACGCCGCTACGCCGTTGACGATGCGGTCGGCGCCCACTTCTGCCGGATTTTCATAAAGCACCGGCATGCCGGTCTTCACGCCTGGCTCAATAAACAGGGGCTTCAGATGGAAATAGCGTTCGCAAACTTCGCGCAGAGTGGAATCCATCGGCGGAACCACAGAAGAGATCACAATCCCACGCACGTCCGCCGCCTCGATCTTCTCAATCGAAAACAGATTACGGAACAGGACCCCATATTCATCCACCGTATGCGTCTTGATTGTGGCCACGCGCCAGTGGGCGACCAAGTTGCCGGGGTCCATTTCGTAAACACCCAGCACCGTGTTGGTATTGCCTACGTCAACAACCAGGAGCATCAGGTCTCCTCTGCAGCGGACGCACGCTTCCGGATATCACCATGCGCACACCGTGTTTGGTGCGCACACGCAAAAAACCCTGGGAGTCCAGCCCATCGGTCACGCCGCTGTATCCGCCCTCTTCATCTACATGCACTTCTTTGCCATAGGCGTAGGAGGAACGCGCTTCCACTCGCTTTACAATGGCCTCAAAGCGCTGCGCCGGATTGCGGATGGGATGATTTACAGCACGCAGCAAGCCGCGGTACTCGCGGTCCAGCGATTTCAGCAGCGCCGCCGTGAGTTCCACTCGGGACCAGTCACGACCAGTCTCAATGTGCAGAGAAGTTGCCAGTCCGCGCAGCTCCTGCGGAAATTCACCCTGATTTACATTAATTCCAATGCCGACAATGGCGTGGCGTACGCGGCTGCCTTCCGTACTTAACTCGGTAAGAATGCCGCAGAATTTCTTATCGTTCATCAATAGATCGTTGGGCCAGCGGATGTCGGTGGCGTGACCGGTGACCTCCCTCACCGCGTCCTGCACGGCCACAGCGGCGATCAATGAAAGCCAAAGAGTATCTGACGGCGTAATCTGCGGTCGCAGGATGACCGAACAATAAATGCCCGAGCCCCGCACCGAATGCCACTTGTTGCCTCCGCGCCCGCGTCCCGCGGTTTGTTCTTCGGCCAGGAACACCTCACCCTCTGATGCGGCTTCTGTCTGCTGCTCGGCCAGGGCCGCTGCTCTAGATGCCAGAAGATTGGTCGACTCAGTCTGCAGCCAGTGGTGAATATGACCGAAGAAAATGGTATTGCGCACCAACGGGCCGAGGGCTTCTGGCAGCAACAGGTCTCCTTGTTCTTGTTGCATGTGAAGGTCCACTTTCGCGCTGCTTATCAGTTTAGAGCATTTTCACAATGAGTGTGGTCTTTAACCAGCTCCCCAATTTGCTCAGGCAGGAAAAATTCTCATGCTCAGGTCTACTGCTGTGGGTGAGTGGGTAAGTGCGCCAACGGAGATGTAGTCCACACCGGTATCGGCATAGGCGCGCACGTTGTCCAGCCGGATTCCGCCGGATACCTCAATAGGAATGCGACGCGAATGGTTGCGGATGCGTTCCACACCCCGCCGCACTTCTTCCACATTCATGTTGTCCATGAGCACCGCTTCTGCGCCGTTGTTCAAGGCTTCTTCCAGTTCGCCCAGCGTGCGCACTTCAATCTCAATGGGTTGTTCGCCACGGCGATCCTTGAGCGCCTTTTGCAACGCCGCCACCACTCCACCTGCAAGAGCAATGTGGTTGTTCTTGATCAGCACGCCATCGGACAGATCAAGGCGATGGTTCTGCCCGCCTCCGCAACGCACCGCGTATTTATCCAGCACGCGCAAGCCGGGAACGGTCTTTCGTGTGTCCAGGATGTGCGCATGGGTACCCTGCACCGCGTCAACAAACTTGCGGGTCAAGGTGGCGATACCGCTCAGGCGCTGGAGAACGTTGAGCATCACGCGCTCGCAGGAGAGCAACACGCGCGCGTTATGACGGATGACTGCAATAGACTGGCCTTTGTGCAGGCGCACGCCATCGAAGATTTCCCCGTGGCTGATTACTTCAGAATGCCCGATGGCATTCATGTCCAGCCGCTCGTAGATTTCAAGAATGCCGGAGATTGCGCCCAGACCCGCCAGCACGCAGTCCTGCCGGGCAATGATGGTGGCGGTGGCACGCTGTTGCGGATCAATGCAGGTGCGCGAGGTGGCGTCGCTGGTGGCCTTGTCCTCCAGCAGCGCGTGCTCCAGAATGGAAGAAATTTTCCGGCTGTGCCAATCCATATAGTTCTTGCCAAAAGCTTAATGCAAGTTGTCCAGGGCCGAGTTAATCTTTCGTAACAACAGCTCAATCTCGCCTGATCGCTTCCGCAGTCCGTCCACCACCTTGGCGGGCGCTTTGCTTAGGAATTGCTCGTTCCCAAGCTGCCGCTGAGCATTGGCTAATTCGCCTCCCAGCTTGGTGCGTTCTTTGCCCAGGCGCTCGCGCTCGGCGGCGATGTCAACTTTCTGCTCATAAACAATGCAGACCTCAAACTTCGCCGTGGTGCGCGCTCCCGGGACCCTGGCCAGCGATTCATCGGCGAATTCCAGCGTTTCTGCGCCCGCCAGTCGCTGTACCATATTCCGGTTCTCCTCCACCAGCTTACGCACATCGGGGGCGGCAAAGATCCTTGCCGGCACCTTGAGCTTCTGCTCCACTTTCATCTCCGCGCGAATGTTGCGGATGTTCACTATCAGGTCCTGCAGTACAGCCATCTCCGCTTCCGCCTGATCATTCAGCCAGCGATGATCCGTCTCCGGATAGCGCGCCAGGGCGATAGACTTTGCCGGAGGCTTTCCGGCATGCACCGCGTGCCAGATCTCCTCCGTGATGAAGGGCATGAATGGCGAAAGCAGCCGCAACGCGCCCTCAAAGATTTCTCCCAGGAAAGCAAGGGCCGCACTGGCTTCCTTCGGCTCACCGGAGAGCCGCGGCTTGATGATCTCCAGGTAGCAGTCGCAGAAATCGCCCCAAAAGAAGCGATAGATGGTGTTCGCAGCTTCGTCAAAGCGATAGTTGGTGAGGTCGCGGTTGACCTCGCCCGCGACACGATGAAAACGTGAGTAAATCCAGCGGTTCTCCAACCGGTCCAGTTCCGGTTGAGGAGCGCCCTCGGTAAGGCTGGCGTCGCCGCCCAGGCGATCCAGATTCATGAAGACAAAGCGCGAGGCATTCCAGATCTTGTTGGCAAAAGCGCGGTAACCCTCCGTGCGGCTCTCAGAAAAAGCAATGTCAGTGCCCGGAGAAGCCATGGAAGCCAGGGTGAAGCGGACGGCGTCTGTGCCATAACGTTCCGTGACCTCGATTGGGTCCACTACGTTGCCCTTGGTTTTTGACATCTTTTGCCGGTCGGCATCCCGGACCAGGGAATGAATGTAAACGTCGCGAAAAGGAACGATCCCTTGCGGATGGCCGGCCATGAAATGGCAACCCATCATGATCATCCGTGCCACCCAGAAGAACAGGATGTCAAAGCCGGTGATGAGCAGCGATGTTGGATAAAAAACGTCCTGATCGCGCGTCTTTTCCGGCCAGCCCTGCGTGGTGAAGGGCAACAACGCGGAAGAAAACCACGTATCCAGAACATCATTATCCTGCTCCAACTTGCTGCTACCGCACTTGGCGCATTTTGCCGGCGCGAAGCGCGCGGCTGTAATCTCTTTGCATTCCAGGCAGTGCCAGGCGGGAATGCGATGCCCCCACCAAAGTTGGCGAGAGATGCACCAGTCGTAAATGTTCTCCATCCATTGCAGGTAAATGGTCTTGAAGTTATCCGGAGTGATGCGAATCTCTCCGTCCTCGACCACCTTCTTTGCCACAGCGGCCAGGCTCGGACCGCCATCTTTAGGCTGCTTGTTCACCGCTACAAACCACTGCGTGGAGAGCCGGGGTTCAACAATGGTCTTGCAGCGATCGCACTTGCCGATGGCATAGGTGTGGTCTTTCATGCCTGCAAAGAGGCCCCGGTCCTGCAAATCGCGCAATATCATTTCCCGCGCTTCAAAACGATCATGGCCTGCATACTTGCCGGCATTTTCATTCATCATGCCCTGCTCGTCCATGACGCTGATTTGCTCCAGGTTGTGCCGCAGGCCGATCTGGAAATCGTTAGGATCATGGGCAGGAGTAACTTTGACCGCGCCGGTGCCGAATTGCGGATCGGCAAAATCGTCTGCAATGACGGGGATTTCACGGTCCATCAGTGGCAACAAGAGCTTCTTTCCGATCAAGTGTTTATAGCGCTCATCTTTGGGATTCACTACCACTGCGGTGTCTCCCAGCATGGTCTCCGGACGGGTAGTAGCCACGGTCAAAAACTTGCCCGGATCGTCGACCATGGGATAGCGAATCTGATACAGCTTTCCCGCGTATTCCTCGTGCACCACTTCCAGATCAGAGATCGCGGTCATGCAGCGCGGGCACCAGTTCACAATGTATTTGCCGCGATAGATCAGCCCTTCTTCATACAGGCGGACAAAGACCTCAGTCACAGCGCGGGACAGGTCTTCATCCATGGTGAAATATTCACGCTCCCAGTCCACCGAGGCCCCAAGCCGTTTCATCTGCGCCTGGATGGCGCCGCCATATTCCTTCTTCCAGCACCAGACACGCCGGACAAACGCTTCCCGGCCCAGCTTCTGCCGGATGGCGCCTTCCTTTGCAAGCTGGCGCTCCACCATCATTTGCGTGGCAATACCGGCATGGTCGGTGCCGGGAAGCCAGAGAGTGAGAAATCCTCGCATGCGGCGCCAGCGCATGATGATGTCCATCTCCGTCTGGTTCAGCATGTGGCCCATATGCAGGCGGCCAGTCACGTTTGGCGGCGGAAGGAGCAGCGAAAATACAGGCCTTTTCGACTCTTCTGAGCCAGGCTGTGGCGTCCCGACCGAGAAGAGCTTTTCCTGGATCCAATACTCGGCCCATCGCGGTTCGATGGCGCCGGGATCATAAGTTTTCGGGAGGTCGTGTGACATTCGCTGAAAGATGAAACTATGCCTTTTTAGTTTACCTCGAAGCGAAGCGAGAGGTCCCTACCGCCTCAGAATCGCATCGGGCGGCAGGTTAGACGCTTTTCTACATCTATTAATAACATATTAAATAATATAAATTTCTACTTGACAACATCGTAAAGGATGTGATCCACTGAAGATGGAGCCCCCAGGGGCTGCCGCAGTACTTTGATCTTTGAAAACTGAATAGAAATGGGAAGCACGGTGCCTCGCCTTACGCGGGACGCAGCCGGGGAAGTGTACTTAGCACCTGTGAATTGAATCCCGGACGCAGCCGAAGAAGTGTGCCTTGCGCTTTGCCAACCGGACGCTTGTGTTTGCCCGGTTTGCTATGGGTGTTGCCTTACCTGTTCCCTCAGGTTACCTCGACCTCAAAAGGTAACCTTAAACCTGCCTGAAGGCTACTTTTTCCCCTGACGTGATCACGGGGCGGACTGGAAAACGGGTTTTGTCGCGCGGTGGAAGCGATGTAGCCTATAGCCCTTTTCACCCAAAGGGCACAACCCAAAAACGCCTTTGCGACCCCTTTTTTAGCATCAACTCCTTATGAATCAAGGAGATGCGCAGCGTTACGGCCTTTGCTCCGATTTTCAGAAATGTCTATCAACTGAAATGTTTATCAACTAGAGAAAAAACAACGAAGCTGTAGCCCAAAAGCCATGAACGGGTGGCGTAGAGACGCGCGCTAGCGCGGCTACAGATTTTGATGGGCTACACAACTCTGGTTCTGCTCTAAAGCAAACCCGAATTCATTCGAGCGGCTGGCGAAGAGCAAAACCTACCACTGATTACACTATGGCTAGCTGCCAATCGCTATTTGCTATTTGCTATTTTTTTGCTTTCAGCTCGCGGGCGATCTCTTCGATCATCTGCGGTTTCAGCCGTTCCAGGATGCGGTCCACAACCGCAGTAATCATTTGCGTATCCGCCCCAACGCTAGCTGGGGCAGCGGCGGCAGCCGCGGCGGTCACGGCAGGCAGTGCGGCTTCAATGTGCGCCTCCACACTCTGCTCCACAGCGGGTGCGCTCTGTTCCATAACCGGGGCAGGTTCCTCGGGAGCAGCGGCCTGGAATTGTGGAGTGACAGCTGGTTCCTCTTGCTTATGTTCCACCGGCGGTTCCAGGTAAACCGGTATTACCATTGTCGCTTCGGTGGTAATCAACATCGATTCCCGACTAGCCGCCGAGGTCTGAAATCCGCGATCGCCAGCAACAGCACCTTGCTCCATTTCCAATGGTTTTGGCGTGTTTACGGGTGGCGCATACTCAAACGAAGGTGTGACTTCTTCTGCGGCGGCTGGTGCGGATTCTTCAGCGGGCGGGTGTGTCTCTATCGCCGGAGGCGCCTCGTCAAATCTTTCTTCCGTCGGCGCGTCATAGATGGACATCGCGGCAGCAACTCTAGCTTCGAAGTCATCTTCAACGCCTGGCGGCTCGGGCTCCCTGACTACGTTCGTATGCTCAGGTTCCCGCTGATCTGAGGCTTTGCTGGTTTCTGCCTCTACTTGCGGCGCTTCGGACACGGCAACTCGAGCTTCGCTTGTCGCCGCCTCGGTCTGCACTTGCGCGGAAGCGTGATCAAAGCTGACTACATCAATGGCCAATCCAGGATCGATGAACCCATGCGATTGGGTTGAGCTATCCTGGCTTGCTATCTCGGTACCGGCAGAGGCGACAGCTTTCTCTACCTCAGGTTGAATCTGAATTTCCGGTGAAACTTCCGATGAAACTGCAGACAATTCCGGTTCCCGATAGTCGGCGGCCGGAGGCGGCTCCGAAACAGCAAAATTCGCTTCCAAATCAGGCTCGACTGTATCTGCGATCTTTTCGTCAAAGGAAGGAGCACTGGTAGCGGGCGGAACCGCTGCCCATTGGCCGGCGCCATTCTTCTCTGATTTTGCAGAAGCTGGTTCCTGGACGGGAGCGGGCGCATCTTCGACCGACGATTGCAAAGAGACTTCGGCTTCCACAGGCGACACCAATTCAGGCGCCGGCGGCCACATCTCGACAGTGTCTTCCGGGTTTGCGGCTGCCGAATCGACAATGGGAGCAGGCGCTTCCACGGATTCCGATGACGCAACCGAAAACATCTCTACTTCTGCCGCCGAGCCCGATTTGGGGACTGGCAGCGGATCGAGCGAATAGGCCGGGTCGGTTCCCAACATGTCGCTGAAAGCGGCAGTAGTTGCCATGTTGTCGGGCACGTCTACGGTTGCTTGCGCCCCAACAACAACCGGTCTTGAGTTCGCTTCATTTGCGGAAGGCGGCTCAAATTCGGCAAAATCCGGTGGACGCTCCAGCAGGACGGTATCTTGTGCCAGGGCAATCGTCTTGGGAACTACTCGCTCTTCCAGTTTTTTGATCACCGCCAGCAGATCACTGGCTTCAAACGGCTTGATGATGACGCCATCTGCCCTCACCCGGTTGGCATCCTCAGGCTTGTAGGGCTCCATTTTTCCCACGGTCAGCAATACAGGAGTCTTCAAGGTATCAACGGACGCGCGAACCTTGTCGCACACTTCCAGGCCGCTGTAGCCGGGCATGTAGATATCGAGAATAATGATGTCGGGCTTGTGTTCTGCGATCTTTTTAACGGCGGCGGCGCCGTTGCTCACAGCGACAACTTCGTATCCTGCATCGGTGAGGATTTTTTTGCCCATGTTCTGGGCAGTCATGCTGTCATCAGCAAATAAAATTCTAAAGGACACGCATACACCTTCAGGGCCGGCTCAGTTCAAGCAAACTTAACCTGTATTTCCTTTGCCGTCAATAAAAAGACTACCTCAGTAATCCATTCAGGTATATCTCTTGCACGGTTCAGCCATTGGCCAAAAGTGCTAGCCCCACCGGAAGTGTATCGGCCTGATGACCACAGCCCTTTAGGAATCGGGTGATCGCAAGTGATCCAGTGACCTCCACTCCAAACACGTGACGCGTCGGGAACCCCGGTGATCGCCCTGATCGGGGGATTAGGATTTCCTAAACACCTTTTGCACACCCAGGAACCGGACGTTTTCGTCCCCAAAGCATCCTCGTACCTTAAAAGGGGATCAGCTTGCGCAAGCCTTTCTTGCCCTTCTTCTTGCTGCTCGAGTCCGGTTGATTGTTAGTACTTTGCTGTTGGCTATCTTGCGTGCTCGAAGCTGTGTTCTGAGTTCCATTATCTGACGCAACGCCGATATCATTGGTTCGCGGTGGCGGGTCAGGCGTGGTTCCGGATGCCGGCTGCTGGCTATCCTGACTGCTGGGCGGAGGCTGATTCGCAGGTGCGGTGCCGGTTCCGGCCTTTGAACTTTCAATGGTGGCCTTTCCCGATGCTTCCAAGAGCTCAGTATTCAGGTGTTGCACTATCGCAGCAGCGCTTTCAACCTCCTCTTCTCCCATGGGAGGCTCGCCCACCTTGGCGGATTTAGCTACGTCAGGATGCTTGCGGAAATTGCCCATCATTTTGTGAATTCTGCCGCTCGACTCGCGGCTGTCCTCTTCCGCCTTATTCTGGGCCACAGCTTCCGGAGTTGGGTTGGGAACCGGTGCCTTCATGGCTGTGAGCCGCTTGCGCGCATCATCAGCCCGATCCATGGCGGGATAGCGCGTAACAATTTTGGAATAGGTTTCAATGGCTTTCTTATCGTATTCCGCAGCCATCCTGGCCTTTAAGGTCTCTGCCAGTTGTTTCTGCAGCCGCATGCCGCTGGCTTCTTTTTCGAAAATGTTGCCAAGGAGGTACAAAGCCTCGTCCACGCCGCTATAGAGCGGATAGGAATCCACCAGTGAGGTCAAGCGCGCCTGCGCGGCGGCCAGATTGTTGCGGAGATAATAAAAATGAGCAATGCGCCATTGGCGGTCTGCCAGAATTTCCTGCACATCGCGTAACCGCTGCTTCGCTTCCGGCAGCAGTTTGCTGTCAGGGAATTGCTCGATCAGGCTCCTGTACTCTTCCGCCGCCCGCATGGCCTGGGTGTAGTCGCGGTCCGGTTTTTCCATCTGCCGATAGTGAATGTAGGCCACTTTGAGCTGCGCCTCGGCCGCTTCCGGCATGTTAGGGAAGAAGGTAATAAAGTCTTTGTATTGCACCTCGGCCTGCTGCCAGGCGGCCGTGCCGCCTTCGGAATACCATGCATCTCCCAGCGACAGCTTGGCGCGCGCCACGTACTCCGAATCCGGATACGCATTAATCATCGTTTCCAGCAACGTGCGTGCCTCCATATACCTGGCCTTCTTCATGGAGGTCATGGCCCGGTCATAGAGCTCTTTGTCAGGCTGTTTGGAGTTGACGTTGGCAATGGGATTCTTGACTTTGGAGTGATGGCATCCAGCCACGATGAACGGCATGGCCAGAACAAAAAGAACGACGAGTTTACGTAGCATGTCCTACCCTCTATGAATTAAAGAACGCGGCAACTCAGACTTTTTGCAGGGTGGCTTCGGTTGCCAGTTTCAGCAAACGCCGCGTGTTCTCCCTGGGATTACCTTGACCGAAGACAGCATTTCCGGAAACCAGGACCTCAACGCCGGCGCGTACTGCTTCGCCGATGGTTTCTGGCCCGATTCCGCCGTCAATTTCAATCCTGAAATTGGCATTCCTCTGAGCACGCATCATTACCAGCCTGCGTACCTTGTCCAGCGCGAAGGGAATGAATTTCTGACCGCCAAAACCTGGATTCACTGACATCACCAGGACGTGGTCCACCATTTCCAGCACTTCGGTCAACATCTCTACTGGAGTGGCCGGGTTGATCACCACCCCTGCATTCACGTTGTGGTCCCGGATATGGTCCAGTGTGCGATGCAGGTGGATGCAGGCCTCCTGATGCACTGAAATCCAGTCCGCTCCCGCGTCCGCAAAGGCAGGAATGTATTGGTCGGCATTCTCAATCATCAGGTGTACATCCAAAGGCAAACGAGTCGCCTTTCTTAACGATGCCACCACCGGCGGACCGATGGTGATGTTAGGGACGAAATGACCATCCATGACATCCACATGCAAAAGGGTCGCGCCACCCTCCTCCACCGCCTGAACAGCCTCGGCTAAGTGGGCAAAGTCCGCTGACAGAATGGATGGGGCCAGTTCAATCAAAACGATTGTCTCTCGCCGAAAGTTACCAAAATTCTAGCACGTCTGGGGACGCAAAGACCTTGAATTTGCCCGATTCGACTCGCTTGGGCGCACGGCCCTTGTACTTAGTCCTTTAGCTTTAAAGGGATAATACTGAAAGGGCGGGGACGAGTTGGAAGTGACGAATATTTCTCGTTCCCACGGTGTAATCAAGTTCCAAAGCAGTGACTCCGATCAATAGATCAGCCAGAGGGACCTTGACCCCTTGGGCTTGGCAGTATCCGTCGATCTGGCCTGCTCGCAACGCAATTGCCGTTGTAATGGAATAGATCGGCAGTGCCAGCAGCAGTTCATCAATGAACTGCTGCCGCTTGACCTTTCGTTGCGGTGTGTCAGCGCGCTCTGCTCCATGAGCTAACTCCAGCAGCGTAATTACAGAAATAGCGATTTCTGTATTGCCAAGTCGGGCAGAAAGACCAGCCAGCATTTGGCGGGCGTTGTTGCCCTGGCGCTCTGCCGAGACCAGGACGCTGGAATCCAATATCACTCCCACTTTGGTGGTTCTGCCGGTTCGAGGTGGCTTGCGACAACAGCCTCAACATCTTTAGCGAAAGCATCGTCAATAGTAGCCGTGGAGTCTTCAGACAGGAGAGCCATGCATTCGGAGATGGTACGGCGGGAGGGTGCGGGTGCTCGCAGCACAGCGACGGGCAGCTTATCGTGCTCAATCACAATCTCGGCTCCTGCGCGTACACGGGCAAGTAGCGAGGCGAAGTTCCTCGCTGCCTCGGCCTCCGAAATGTGGATTACATGATCAGCCATGGGGCGATTATAAAACACCTGTATTTCTCTTCACATATCGTGACTTATCTTACCTTCGAGTCCTGCACAACTCCGTGGTAGCTTTAGTCCATGCCGCTGGTTGAGATACGTGACTTGGTCAAGGTCTACAAGACAGACGAAGGAGTCTTCGGAAAGGCCGAGCGAGAAGTCCGGGCGGTCAACGGTGTTTCACTGGACATTCATGCCGGGGAGACGCTGGGCCTGGTAGGCGAGTCAGGATGCGGCAAAAGCACTCTGGGACGCATGATTCTGCGCCTGATTGAAGCTACCTCAGGCAGCATTCGCTTTGATAGTCAGGACGTTTTGACTGCTTCTTCGACTCTTCTGCGGCGCTTGCGCCGCGACATGCAGATCATCTTCCAGGACCCGTTTGCCTCCCTCAATCCGCGCATGAAGATCGAGGAAATCATCTCGGAACCGCTGGTAATTCACTCTGAAAATGGGAGACCGTCAAAGATCACGTTACGTGAAAAAGCACTGGAGATGCTGCAAGCCGTGGGGCTCGAGGAGGAGGTATTGCGGCGATATCCACACGAGTTCTCCGGCGGACAACGCCAGCGCATCGGCATTGCACGCGCCCTGATGCTTCATCCCAGATTCATCGTTTGTGACGAGCCGGTATCCGCACTGGACGTTAGCGTGGGAGCACAAATCGTGAATCTGCTGAAAAGTCTGCAGCGCGAATTTGGTTTGACCTATCTGTTTATCTCTCACTCCATGCCTGTGGTGCGGTACCTGAGCGATCGCATCGCGGTCATGCGCGCGGGAGAAATTGTAGAAATCGGCACATCGGAAGAGATCACCTCCCGGCCACAGCACGAATACACACGCAGCCTGCTGGCGGCGACTCCGGAAGTACAGGTCTAGGGCTTTGCTTCGAGTTTTATTTGGAGCACAGCGAGAAACCCTAACGTGCTTTTCATTTTCGGGCGTCAGCCCTGAAGAGGAATCGCGGAAATAGGGCCTCTCACTGCCGTTCGAGGTGAACTACAAAACACCAAAACCACTGTTCGTTTCCGAACAGTGCAATTCCATAGCCGAACGCTCGCCAGTTTTGATCCCGCTGCCAAACTCGTTGCAGCTAACAACTTAACCTGGTTAGGCCATGGAAGGTGAATTGCACAATCAAAACCGAAAATGTTTCCTTTCTAGGATGGGATTGCCATGCGGAGTTGGTTTCATGACGTTCGCTACGGATTGCGCACCTTGCTGCGGGTGCCGGCTTTTACGGTTTTGGCGGTGCTCACGCTCGCGCTGGGTATTGGGGCCAACACCACGATTTTCAGCTGGATCAACTCGACTCTACTGAATCCTATTCCTGGCGCCACTCGCGCAGAAGAGCTGTTGTCTCTTACTCGCGGAGGGGACGCCGAGACTCCATACCCATTCTCTTACCCCGACTACGCAGACTTGCGCGATCAGAATCACAGCTTCTCCGGCGTCACTGCCTTTTCTATTGAATCCATGACCCTGACGGGAACCGGGCACGCAGAACGAGTGTGGGGTTCCCTGGTATCCGCGAACTATTTTGATGTGCTGGGTGTAAAGGCCGTGCTGGGCCGCGTATTTTTACCTGATGAGGAGCAAAAAGCTGGAGGCGCGCCCTTCGTCGTGATCAGTTACAGTTTCTGGCAAACCCGCTATGGAGCAGCTCCCTCCATCATCGGTACCTCAATCAATATAAATCAGCACCCATACACCATTGTTGGAGTTGCTCCCCCGCGATTTCAGGGAAGCCAGACCGGGTTGCGGTCCGACATGTGGATTCCGGTTGTGATGCAGCAGCAGATCCTTAGCGCTGAAGACATTCTGCACCGGCGTGATGAGTCGTGGCTTCTTGTGATGGGACGACTGAAACCCGGCGTGACTCAACAGCAGACACATGAGGACGTGAACATCCTGATGCAGCGAATTGCCGCGCAGTACCCGGATACGCACAAAGGGCACGATACGGTAACGGTCCATCCGCTGTGGCGGGCTCCCTTCGGGGCCAACGGTTATCTCTACGTTCTTCTGCCCATGTTGCTGGCAATTGCCGGAGTAGTGCTGCTGCTGGCCTGCACCAATGTGGCCAACCTGCTGCTGGTGCGTTCCGTTGCCAGGAGGCGCGAGATTGCCATTCGTTTGTCTCTGGGAGCCAGCCGCTGGCGACTAGTGCGGCAGTTATTGCTGGAGAGCATGCTGCTGGCCTTGCTGGGTGGTTTAGTGGCTCTGCTTATTACGGTCTGGACTGCAGGCACCTTTTTGAAGTTTATTCCCCGCTCAGAGCTTCCCATCGTCATGGACATCCATATAGATCGCGCGGTGCTCCTGGCCACCTTGGTCATCTCTATTTTTACTGGACTGATCTTCGGGATTCTTCCTGCTTTGCGTTCGTCGCGCCTGGCGCCGCTGGCGGTGTTGAAAGAAGAGAGTAGCGGCGCATCCAGCGCACTGCACAAAGCACGTCTCTCCAGCGGGCTGGCGGTCGTCCAGATTTCTCTTTCGCTGGTCCTGCTGATTTGCTCCGGGCTCTTTATCCGCAGCTTCCAGGCTGCGCAAGGGTTTGATCCGGGCTTCAATTCTGAGCATGTTTTACTCGGTTCTTACGATTTACTGCCATCCGCCTACACTCAGGAGCAAGGTCTGGAATTTGACCGGCAGTTATTGGCCAAGCTGCAAGCCCAGCCCGGCGTCCAATCGGTAACCCTTGCCAACCGTGTCCCTCTCGGCTACACCTTCAGCTCGACCACGGTGAAGATTCAGGGTTATACCCCCAAGCCTGATGAATCAATGGACATTGAGGACAACTTCGTCGGTCCCGGCTATCTGCGCACCATGCAAATCCCCCTAGTTGCCGGACGCGAATTCACATTCAATGACACCCCCAAGTCACAGCTGGTATTAGTGGTGAATCAGGCGCTGGTTGATCGTTATTGGCCTCACCAGGAGGCGATTGGCAAGCATATCTCCATTCAGGATAAAACGTTCTCCGTTATCGGAGTCGCCCGCAACAGCAGCTACACTGAGTTGCACGAGGACCCAAAACCTTTCCTCTATATGCCCTTCCTTCAGGAGTACTCCCGTTCAACCGTTGTCCACGTGCGCGTGGCAGGTGATCCGGAGGCCTTCGCCCCGGTGATGGAGAAGACCATCCATGAACTCAACGCTGATCTGGCGGTGTTTGACGTGAATACGCTCAGCTCGTGGACCCAGAACGCCACCACCGGCGAACGCATTGCCGGAACTTTTGTTGGCGCCTTTGGATTGTTGGCACTGGCACTCGCCGCCGTGGGAATTTACGGAGTGGTCGCCTATACTACCCGCCAGCGCACGCGTGAAATCGGTATTCGCATGGCGCTCGGGGCCGGGCGATTCAATATCCTTCGCCTGGTGCTCAATCATGGCCTGACGCTGACAGCCCTGGGCATGCTCATCGGCCTGGCGGCCGCATGGGCTCTGACGCGTTTCCTTAAGAGTTTGCTTTTCGGGATTTCATCCACTGACGCATTGACTTTCGTCTGCGTCACCTTGCTGCTCTGCACCGTGGCGCTGCTGGCCTGCTATCTGCCGGCGCGCCGCGCGACTCGCGTAGACCCGATCATCGCCTTGAGGTATGAATGAATCGAAGAATCGGGTGATCTGAAAATCAAAATACATTACTACGGATGAACCTGACCTCACCGATTTTCAATGATTCTTTGCGAGAATCTTTAGGCGCCGGGTCATTCTTTCCATCTAGGCGGTTCAGCCGCAGCGGCCGGCTCGGGATGGGGCGCCGACTCCACAATAATTGGCTGCGCCTTGCGCAAATCGTGTTTGCCGGTATCGTTCTTGGGATCGGCGCGTTCCACGGGCCGTGAGCGCTCGTCATACTTGCCGAAAATCATCTTGCCCGCCGTAGTTTGAAGGACGGAGGTCACGGCAATATCCACATTCTTCCCGATCAGCTTGCGCGCGTTGTCCACAACCACCATGGTGCCGTCATCCAGATAAGCAACGCCCTGGTTGTACTCTTTGCCTTCCTTGAGGATGAAGACGCGCATGGTTTCCCCCGGCAGCACAATGGGTTTCAGCGCGTTGGCCAATTCGTTGATGTTCAAAACCTCAACGCCCTGGAGTTGGGCCACCTTGTTGAGGTTGAAATCATTGGTGATGATCTTTGCCTCATAGGCTTTGGCCAGTTCAATCAGCTTGAGGTCGACTTCGCGGATGGTGGGAAAATCATCTTCCACAATCTGCACGTTGACGGTAACGATCTTCTGAACGCGTTGCAGGACGTCCAGCCCGCGGCGTCCGCGATTGCGCTTGAGCGAATCGGCAGAATCGGCCACTAGTTGCAACTCCCGCAGCACAAACTGCGGAATCACAAGGATCCCGTCCAGAAATCCGGTTTCGGCGATATCGGCTATGCGGCCGTCGATAATGACGCTGGTATCCAGGATCTTAAAGCTCTTCCGCGACTGCTTTTCCGCGCCAAAGATTCCGCCCAGGGCCGCCAGGTTGAGTAAATCGCCCTTGTTGGCCCCCACAATCAGACCCACGTAGGACATCAACAGCATGACGATGAGCTGGAGAAAGCGCTGGGTACTATCGTGGGCAATGCTGTTGCGGATAACCAGGCTGAAGAGATAGGCGCCCAGTATGCCAAGGATGCTGCCAATCACTGCGCCGATCAGCCGCTTGAGGCTTACGATGCGCAGACGCGCTTCGAAGGCAACAATAGCGAGACCCAGCCCAATGCCGGCCAAGGTCGACACCGCCGCCGGAAATTTTGACAATCCGAAGGGCTGAAGTTCGTAACACGCAACGGCAACAACTGCAATAAAGACAAAACGAATAAGCCAGAGGTCCATAAGGACCCTCCCAGACCGGGTGCTGCTGGTCCAAGGTTATGAAAATGACAAAGTGACTATGTCCGCAGTACCCGCAAGTAAGTGGCTGCCCCCGCAGCCCACAAGTTCGGAACCGTATTAGCGATAAATCCGCTCCGCTTGTGAATTCCGCGCCAGTATACATCAGACGGGCCTGACTGCACGCTCCTAATTAGTTAGCGACTAAGTAAATACAGGTGCGGGTTTGTTATTGACCTGCGCACCCTGCCGGGTCATCTTCGAAAGACAAGATTCCGCAGATGGTCTGCGGTGTTGTTTGGCCTGATGTAGATGAGCGGCCTGGTTCTCCCCGCGCTCCGGGAAGAACATGAGAACCGGCGCCTGAAAAATTCTCGGGGGAGAACAGGCGCCGGTGTTTTTCAGGCCTTACTTAATTCTCAACGCTTCCCGCGCACCATCCAGGGATGCGGCAAGCGCCGCAGGGCTCAACACAAGCAATCCAAAAAAATGCTGAATATTCTTTAAGCTGTAACAACAAAAGGAGTTGATGCGTTCTGCGCGCGAATTTCTCCGTCCCCGGAAGTAGTGAGTAACCCTCTGCACAACCGTAACATTGCTTAAGTTCGCTGATTTGTGCGAGAGTATCAAATTCCGTGAGAAATCTGCCGATAGCAAAATTCAGGCAACGGAATTATTTTTCGAGCATCTGAGGCAACTGGAGCTGATCCATGGCAAAGACGAACAATCCACCAACTTACGATGAAGCAGTCGCGTGGCTTCGCGATCACGGCTTCGACATTCTGGACGCGCCCGGCACGCAGAACCGCGTCTTCCTGAAAAAACTGAATGTCTCCGCCGCCATCGAAAAAGCCGACGACGGCAGCACACGCGTGTTTGCCCGGCCTGGTTATCTGCTCAGCGGTGAGATTTCCCGCCTGGTGGACAAGGGTTATCAGAAATTTTTGAAGAGCAGCAAGGCTGAGGTACCTGCCACAGCCGACCACTTGAAGGCTCTGCATCAATTCTCGGAAGAATTACGCGAAGCCATGGGCGGAGTCAGCCTCTACAACGAATCGCTCGGTACCGTGAGCGATCGTTACATGTATGACCGCGTAGAAGACCGCGATCTGCCGCAGTCACAGCGACCCAAGCGCGCGTGGGAAAGTGGAGACGATACTGACCGTCGTCGCGCTTAGTAGAATTTCGCGTTCCCACGATTCTGTATACAGGTTTAAGAAAAGACGGTGGGCAGCAAACTAAGAACACATTAAGTGCTGGCCGCTCTTTTCCTCTCCTTCCACCTCACATTGAAAACGTCCAGCGGCGTGGAACGACCCTTGACCTTTAACGGCGGCAGCGCTTCCAGTTGAAACTTGTCTCCCAACTCTCCTGCGGTTGAGTCTGAAATCAGAATCTGATCACCGGCGGCATTGGATGCAAGCCGGGAAGCGATATTCACGGTGTCACCAATCACGGTGTAGTCAATCCGCCGCAGCGACCCGATATTGCCGGCGGTCACAATCCCGCTATTGATGCCAATTCCCACCCGCAATTCCGGCCAGCGCCGCGCGCCTGCATCGCGGTTCATCTCCATCAGCAGCTTCTGGATCTGAATGGCGGCCTCGACGCAATGAGCGGCATCATCGCCCTTGGAGATGGGAGTTCCAAATACGGCCATGACCGCATCGCCAATGTATTTGTCGAGCATTCCGCGGTAATCGAAGATCACATCGGTAACGCGACTGAAATATTCATTCAGGATTTCTACCACGCGCTCCGGCTCCATGTTCTGGCTCATGGGAGTAAAGTTGCGGATGTCAGCGAACATCACCGTTACTCTCTGATTCACGCCGCCGAGCTGCACCTTGGGATTGGCGACCACCATCTCCGCCACTTCCGGAGACAAAAAACGCTCCAGGGCGGATCGCTGCCGGGCCTGCTGCGCGATTTTCTGGTGGGCCAGCGCGTTGTCAATGGCTGCGCCCCCCTGCGCCGCCAACAGCGCAAACACATTTAACTCTTCCTGGGTGAACGCGCAGGTCCTCTCCAGGTTGTCGACGTAGAGAATCCCGAACAGCTGGTTGTTCCCCAGCAGCGGCGCACACATGGCTGAACGCAGCCCGGAAATCCTGATGCTCTCGCTGCCACTGAATCGCTCATCGGCTCTTACGTCGTCAATCAGAATCGGCCGTTGATCTTTGTAGATCACCTCAAGAACGCTGCTGCTGAGAATGACCGGCTGATTGGCCGCGTTCCCGGGATCACGGTAGCGGAATTCGCTCTGGCGCAAGACCCGGCCGGACTCGTCAAAAAGCATGACAAAGCCGCGCTCTACGCCTTCAATGCGAAAAGCCAGCGAAATAATCTGCTCACTGATGTCCTCAACGGACAACTTGGCATTCAACGCCTGGCCGGCATCGTAGAGCACGGTGAGCAGGTAGTTTTCACGTTCCAGTTTCTTGATACGCTGAATCAGGTCAGCCAGGGCGCTATCTGTGGCCGTGACTTTATCCGGAGTGACAATCCGCTCGCCGCCCCCGTGGATGATGTGATCGATGGTTGTCGGAATCTCCGCCTTGCGCACCTGGATGCCTTTATCATCTACGCTCTCCATGCGCACCTGATAACGGCCGAGTAGGGCGACATCGCCGCTCTTCAGTTCAGTTTCAGCGGTAATGCGCTCACCATTCAGGACCACGCCGTTGGTGCTGCTGCGATCGGCAATCACAACTGTGTTGTCGCTGAGTTTTACCACAGCATGAAAGCGGCTGACGCTGGGATCGTTCAACACCAGATCATTGGCATTCCCACGCCCGATGGTGACCACCGGCTTGTTGAGCTCCAGGATGCCCCTCTTGCCGTCGGGCGCCGAGATAATCAGCCGGGACATAAGTCAGTTAGTTCTTTGCAGATGTTGCTTTAGCCGGAGGCTAAGGGCCAATGGCTCTCCTTCACCGTCTTTCCAGAATCTCATCCACGTATAAGTCGCGGCCTTTCTGGACGCGTATGGTGCGGCGCACCGGCTTGTAACCATCCAGTCTCAACACAATATCGTAGGTCCCTGGATCCACTGGCCACATCACATTGGTCTTTCGCGGCGCCACCTGATCGCCAACCTGGATAGTTGCGCCTTCCGGGACGGTATGAATGTGGACCATGCCCTTGCCTTCCGGAATCGCCTCAGAGGGGTTCCCCAGCATTTTTCTCCAGAAGCCGGGACGATTGCTCTGCCTCATCTCGGTTGTGGGCTGCAACAGGACAGGGCTCAAATCCCACGTCTGGCCTTCAGCCAGCGTTTCCGTTGAGGATACATCTTTGAATCCGGGCTTACGCAGCAAGACGGTGTGATCACCTTTCTCCAGGACAATCTCCGCCGGAGTAATCATGCCGGTGTCTTTGCCGTCCACCTCGATGTTTGCCCCTTGTGGAGTGCTATTGACCACCAACTTGGAAATGGCAGGCTTCATTTGGACAGCGAACGGCAAACTCTTCCCCACGGTAACGTCCACGGTGCGTGTCTCCGGCAGGTAGCCGGCTTTGGAAAAGACTACGGTGTGCGTGCCAGCGCTCAGGTTCGATGCCTGGAATGGCGTGATCCATGTGGGTTCAGTCCAGCCGTCAACCTGCACTTTGGCCCCACGCGGCTGAGAATCAAAACGTAATTCACCGCGGTTTTTTATAACTGCATTGGGTGAAACCTGTGGTTTCTGCGGTGACGGTTTGCTCTCTGCTTCAGCTTCTGCCGGCGGTGGAACGGGAGTAGTGCTCGTCTGTTGCTGCGCGGAACTCTGAACGGCTTTGCGGTCGGCGGCAGCCTGCTGGATCTGCTGCTGTTTTAATCTCTGTTCCAGCTCCCGGTCCACTTTTTCCACCCGGAGAGCGTTTCGATAGCGATAGTATCCGTAACCTCCCAGGGCAACCGCTACCAGCAACACGCTGACGAGCACAATCC
>DATDGH010000110.1:0-8107 GCA_036522215.1 Candidatus Angelobacter sp.
AAGTATTTCTTTGTCGTCAGATTCAACGTGGACCTGACGGCGAGCTGTTGGATAGCGCCGTATTTGATGGCAACCATCTGATAGATGGCAGCGTGATCGATCACATGCTGGTGGTATTCGGCTGGAGACCAGGGAAAAATAAAAATGTCATGCCCTTTGCCGGCGCTGACTTCAGCGAATGCGTGGTCGCGAATTTCCTCCACCGGAATCACATCCACAGTGACCCTGGTCTTATTCTGTTTGCCCCACTCGGCCGCCATTACGTTGATGAACCAATCGTCAAATTCGGGGACAAAGTGCGCCCATTTGGCGATCTTCAATCTCTTCTCGCCGGCGAACGCATTCGGCGCGAATACAAAAAACGGTCCTGCAGCAGCCGCTCCCGCGGCCAGCTTGATGAAATTGCGGCGAGAAACCGGTTTTCCTTTCGTATCAGGCATTTTGATCATTGGCCCCCCGAGACAAAACTACCCCTGGCGGCCTTAAGCACCGCCAGGGGTCTTGCTAACATTTCCAGTTCAGCGCGCGACTAGTCCGCAGACGACGCGGCTGAAAGCACTTGCTGCAGCTGCTTCTGCGTGAGTTCGTTGGCGAACTTGCCGAAGATCTGCAGGCTGAGGAAGTTGGCGGTCAGGGCAAGGTTTTGCGGGATGCCGTTGGAATTGACCACCTGGTCCAGGAAAGCATCGGTTGCGATGGCTCCGGCACGCGGATCGGGAATAGCTGGACAAATCAGCCAGACCGCTCCTCCGTCACCGCCCGCCAGGTCTTCCTTGGCTTCGGCTCCGCAACCATTGGCCTCAAGTTCCACATTGAGTTCAAAGGCTGTCAGAATGATGGGAGTTCCATCCGTATTAAAACCGTTCTTGGCGCCGATCTGCTGGAATACGGGCCCGCAAACCGGATCAGTGGTATTGGGTGGCTGCGTGAACCAGAAGTAGGTAAGGATCCACATACCCAGCAGGTCGTCACAGAAATAACCGAACGGGGCGTTGACCACGGTGGCGGCAAACGGATTGTTGTTGTCGCTGCCATCGATGGCGTTGCGATTGGTGGCGAACCGCCAATCCTGCCTGAGGTGCGGAGTGGCAACATCCGAGACTACCTGACCGTTGACCACAGTGTCGGCTACAGGGAAGCAAGGACTCGGAACCGTAGCGGTTGGCCCGAAGAATTGCTGCATCATGGCGAGAGAGCAGGGACCTGTAGCGAACCCTTGCGGCGTTGTCTGCCTCAATGCCGCGTAGGCTTCAAAGTTGCTGACGATGTCCTGCATGGCGAAGCCGCGCAGGGTTTGAGCAGGGGCCTCACCCAGGGAGGCTTGGCCAATGGAGATGTCTGTTCCGGGGTTTTGCTGAACGCCCTGGAGACCGCCGTTAATGAAGCCTACGTTGCGCAGGTAGCTGCTGGAAAAAGCCGTTTGACTGTTCACGAAGGCCAGGATGGAGATGAACTCGAAGGTTTCAGGTTCCACGATGCTTTGTGAGTTGCAGGCGGGAGGATGGGGCGCATTCGGGTTAGAACAGGTGAAGGGACTGTTGCCATCATCAGAGTTGCCGCCGGTAGTCGCCAGGATGCGGAAATTCCTGCGCGTGGGATCATTGGTGCTGCAGTTGCTGTCTGCAACATAGTTCTTTTGGTGGCCCCGGGCCGGGGGACCAGTCAGCCGGGTGGTTCCATTGTTGTCGCCGAAACGACCAATCAGTTGGGTGATATCCATACCATTGTCCCCGTAGAACTGGTCGCTGAAATCGCATGGCGGGGGGTTGAAGGTGTCGTCTGCGTCTCCGCCGATGGGAGGTGCATCCTGCTGGGCTGCCGCCTTGGGAACCGCCAGGAACAGAAGCCCCAGGAGCGCCAAAACAGCAACAAAAAGCGAAGCGTGCTTTCCAATGCCTTTCATCACTTTAGAATCCTTCCTCCGGCGACGCCGCGACGATGAGCCCCGGTCTCCGGAATTGAAAAATTGTTGTCCAACCACCGAGCCTTGCGACCCTCACAGGGCCTCAGGCTGCCTCTTAATTCCAGGTCCAGGTTTGTCGAGGTGAACCATCCAGGAGATGGACTCCGCCACAAATCCAGGGTGGGCCATACCCGGACACGCGCCCCACAGCATGAGTGGTTCATTCCCGTAGCGCACGTTCCCGATGTGCTGGGTCTTGTCCTTGTCAATCGCCGGATCCGGATAGGTGAAGCCAATCCCCTTGCGGATTTTTTCCATGTCGTCAGGTTTACCTGTCAGAAAGGTCCAGCCAGGCTTTGCGTGGATCATCTCCCGGTAGTGCCTGATGGCTTCGACATCATCCTCTTCCGGTTTCAGCGTGAACGAGTACATGAAGAGCTTGGCGCCGACGTCGGCGCCGAGCAGCTTTTGCACCTTGACCAGATTGGCCATCACCAAGGGACAGATCTCATCGCACTTGACAAAAAAGAAGTTCAAGCTGACGGCTTTGTTCTTGACCAAGTCGTCATAGAACATGACTTGTTTGCCTTCGTGCGTGAGAAGTGGGACGTTAGGCAGATGCAAACGCTGAATCCTCTGTCGAGCCAGGTCGGACACAGTGGGCGCTGCGCTTTGGACGGGAGCCTTGCCGTGAGTGCCAGCTACAGCCGCTGTCGCCCCCGCCAGAGGACCCGCCATTGCTGTCCATCTCAATAATTTCCTTCGTGTTAAATCAGCCATTGTGTCGGCTCCTTTCCCGCTTTCCCCGGGCCGTATGTTCCGGCCCAGGGACGCAGATTATCGTCAGCTTACGGCACCAGGACGTTGTCTTCCTGTCCTGCCGGCACGACATGCCAGATTGCCATCATGGCGTGGTCTTCATGCACTACGTTGTGGCAGTGAATGGGATACTTACCCAGCCAGTCACGGAAGCGGAAGAACAATTGCACGCGCTCGTTGGGATGCAACTGGGTCACGTCCTTGCGTCCCAAATCGCCGGGCACGGTAGGCGCGACGCGGTTGCGGCTCAGGATCTGGTGCTCCTCCAGGTGGATGTGAACGGGATGGGTCCAGTCGCCTGTGAGGTTGGTCAAGAGCCACTGCTCCACGCTGTTCTGCCGCACGGCAAAGCGGAATTTCTCCGTAGACTCGCCGCCCGTGCCGCCGTTCGCGTAGCCGCAATCCATGAACTGGCCGTTGATGGACCACTGGCCGTTCAAGCGGTCAAACTTGAAGGTGCGCACGATCCGGGGATCAACAGTGGTGCTGGGGAGTTGGTAGAACGTGGGATTCGTCGCTGGATCGACGCTGTCGTCGCTCACCGCCGATCCGCTCACGCGGAACTGCAGCACCAGGTTGCCTCCGCCGGCGCCAAGGATCGCGCCCGTGCTTCCGGGGGCGCCATTATTGGCGCATTCCGTGGTGGTGCTGTTCTGCGGGAAGAGTTGACTATCCACCGCCACTGGTCCCTGACCGTTGAGCTGGTTCAAGCGGTTCTCCAGATAGATGGTCTTTCCGGCAAACGCCTTGAAGTCGATGATTACGTCGACGCGCTCCGCCGGCCCGATGCGGACGCTCTGGACTTGAATTGGGTGCGGTATGAGGTTGCCGTCCGTGCCGATCAGCCAGTACGGATTAGTCGCGTTCAGGTTGTTCAGATCCGTGAGGAAGAACTCGTAGAAGCGTGACGGGCCGGTGTCCAGCATGCGGAAACGATACCGGCGCGGCTCCACCTGGAGGAACGGCTGGATGGTGCCGTTGACCAGGAACTTGTCGCCCAGGATGCCGTCGAGGTTGAACAGATCAAACACCAACTGGCCAGTGTTGGGATCGTAGACTTTGTCAGCAAAGGCGAGCGGGATATCATGCTCCGGGAAGTCGGGAAGACGGAAGCCAGTGTCGTCGCTACCGGTATCAAGATTGTTGAACAGGCAGTAAAACCCGACCAGACCTTTGTAAGTGTTCTGCGAGGTGAAGTCCACGCGGTGATCGTGATACCAAAGGGTCGCCAGCGCCTCGTTGATATCCCCGTTGGGCGTATTCGTGGAGTTGAATCCGGCCAGCACGTTGGGATAGTACTGGTCGCAGAACTTCCCGCTGGGATAAAAGTCGCACGGGTTGCCGTCAGCCTCGGAGGGGTTGTGCGCGTTGTGCAGATGGGTCGTAACCTGAGGCATGCCAAAGCCGGTATTGTTGACTTGGGTGCTAGCCGGCAGCGAGTTGGTGTTGCGGACTATCTGCGGCGCGCCGTAGAAGGCCTGATAGGTGGGTCCAGGGCTCCTGGTACCGCTACCGTCATCGAAGCCCCAGATAGTCTGATTGGGCAGATCGGGATGTTGGCTGGTCGTAAACTGTCTTTGGTGGACGTTGTACAGAACAGCCGGCACCACTGGGAATCGATGGGGGTCAATACCCGGCGCCTGGAAGGCTGCCGCGCGCACTTCTCCGTGAGCCACGTTCGGATTCAGGGTGGGCGTGGGGCTCAATGAATTGACCTTCCTGGCCAGCGGCATTACGGTCAAGGGAGTAACGAAAGCCCGAGTCGGCGGGCTGGCTGTCTGATTACCGGGGATGCAGATCTGTTGTGAGCCGGGACTCGTGTTTTGTCCGCTGCTTGGGGGCGATACCGAGCCCAAACCCTGGGCCCTGGCGCTCAGGCCGCTTTTGGCGATCAACATCCCGCCCGCTGTAAGTAGCCCCATCTTGAAGAGGTCGCGCCGGCTGGTTAGTCCGGCGGCAATCAGCTCGCGCCGATTTTTTGCGGCGTCGCACATCTCCTTAAAGCGCCGCCTGGAGACCTTCTCTCCGAAAACGTTAAAGTACATAAACATGCCTCCCGTTCGGATTCTTTAATTTTGAGAAATCGTTTAAGTCTGACTGCTGGCAATTTAGAAAATCGGTAGCTACGTTCGAACCAGACGCAGAGAACGGTCTCGTTCGTCACGGCGCAAGTGGAAGGGTTCCGGGGCCCTACCGGTCACGAGAAAACAACTTACTCCATCACAGCCCTTGCGCAAACCTCAAAGGCTTAGCGGATAGTGATTTCAGTTAGCCTTAGCAGGCGCAGCTTCATTTTTCTTCTGGCATAAGCTTTAGACAGAGAATAGAAATGCCATCCTGAAACTCTATCCTGGCAGATAGGCTTCAACCTTTAGCGAGTAAAATAGGAAGAGCTCCCAGACTTCTATTGAAGTAAGGAGCTCTCTTCCTGACCTGCGAGCCTCTTAAGAGGAACAATAATACAGGCCATCTAATTCTATGTTTTCTGCCAACAGCAAAGATAGCTAAAACAATTAGCCTGTATGGTTTTCGGTTAGCATTATTCGCTATCTCCGTGGTTGACGCCGTTTGAGTTCTCCGGCGACAACAGTTCGAATTCTGTTGCAACGAAGCTAAGCTCACGCCGGCGATAGTCGGCGGGATTTACATTGAATCGCTTTCGGAAGACGCGGTCAAAACTGGGCACATGATGGTAACCAACGGTATGACTAATTTCCTTGACCTGCATGTCTGTGTGGCGCAGGAGCTCAGCCGCTTTATCCAATTTTGCGTCCAACAGAAAATGCCTTAACTCCAGTCCGGTTTCCTGCTTGAAGAGATGACCGAGCCGGGAGTTGCTCAGTTTTACTAAATGCGCAAGTTCCTGGATGCTCACTGCCGGAAACTCTTCGATCCTGGACAATGCCTTACGAATACGCACATCTTTTGCCGAAACACGAAATCGCAACATAACCGGATCTCCAAACAAAGTGAACTTGTAAATGGAAAACTGAAAAGGTGGAGACACACGCGGGCGAGGATCCGGCTTGGATTAGATCAGGAGGGGTGAAGCACCACACAGCAGAGACGATTCATCCGGCAAAAAGAGCACCACAAGCGGCATGCGATGCATCAGGTTACAGTGAGTCCGACACGCATGGATCACGCGCCGCATGCCGTTCTGGAAACTGGGCAAAACTGCCAGCAACCGCAAGATCAGAACAAACCAGACGGCAAAAATAGTGAGCATGTTCAGCACGCTCACTTCCAGGTCCTGTCCGGTTAAGATGAGATCATTATAGTCAATGAATTCAAGCACAGGGAGGCACAGAATAAATCCCATCAGTAATATCAGCGCTACGACAATTGCGGTCCTGCTACGCAATTCAAAGGCCTCCAAAAAGCTGAAGAACACTATTCCATTATCAATATATACGTTACTGCTCGAGACTACCAGAAACAGAGAAAACGATTAGCATTTGGCAACTTTACTTAGCTTTTTGCGCTACGTCCCTGGTACTTCAGCAATGGCCAAGGCGCGGAGAAATGTGCCTTGGCCGTGAAAGTGTATCTACGCACTGCTTACCCGATAGCGGCTTGGCGGCTGGCCAAAGCGGCGCCCGAAAGCGCGAACAAAACTGGAATGATGCCCATAGCCAACCACGTAAGCCACTTCCTTAACACCCATCTTCGTGGTCGTGAGCAGGTCGGCCGCCCTGACAAGTCTTCGCTCATACAACACCTCGCTGATGTCCACACCTGTCTCCTGTTTGAACAAGCGTTGAAGATGAGCGGGACTCAAATGGACTTCCTGGGCCAATTCCCTTACCGAGTGGGGCAGACGCGACTCGAGGGTCTGCATCACCCTCATCAGCCGCCGCTCACGAACGGTGGGAAAAATATTTATGCCGTGCGGCCCTGGAGTGGCGCTGGTTTCGTCCACTCGGGAGTTCGCCTTCACGGCCATTCCGCGGGTTCGGAGGTGGTCACCCATCGATTACTCCCTTTCTTTTTCTTGCGCTATTGGCGGCGGTTTTCTACCGTTTCAGATCATCCCTATGCACTATACCTGCTAGTGCAATTTCCTATCGCATGAGGCGTTCTTTCGCAGCCACGAAACAGCAGTGGCGACTTAGCGAATTTCACGAGCAATTAAACTGCGAACGAATCTTCCGCCTTGCGAAGTGGGGTACTCCGCCTACCTTCCGGGGGGTAGTGATTGGTTTTTACTACGCGGGTCTCGCGCCGTCAAGAGCAACACCTTAGAAAATGCCAAGACTTTACGAGACTTTACGCTCTGTCACCAGACGGGCCTCAGTTTTGTGCGGTATTTTCAACGTCTCCGGACCTAGATGAGGAATTGTAAATTCTTTGCAAAGACTAAAACTCATTGATTAGCGAGGAAACCAACTGGTCCGAAATACAACATGGTTCTGCAAAACGCATCCTTTTGAACCAGCTTAGCCTGAATAGAACAATCGAATAGGAATACTGCGGGGAGTATAGGGTTCCAAAACAAAAAGGGTTGGACCGGAATTCCAACCCTTGGTTCAGTAGAGCTCGTTTCGGTTTCGAGCCTATTAGATGATCCCAAGTGCGGAGTGATGTCAACTGAAGCTAATTAGCACAATTAGTTATTTGTTAGCCTCGGCCGCTATCAGATTCGAATTTGGTGGCGAGCTGTTCCTGTCAGGTATTTCCTATAGCTATTCCAGCCTGAACCTAGTTGCAGCCAAGCCGTACAGTCGCCGCCAAACCAGCCGATTGATGGTCACAACGAAGGCCGCCATCACGATGGTTGCCGCCAGCAGTAGTTTGAAGTTGCCATCATCGGTGGCCTGGCTGATGACCGCGCCGAGTCCGTTGGTGGAGAGGATATTTCCCTTCAAATGAAAATACTCGGCAATGATGCTGGCGTTCCAGGCGTTGCCTGAGGCGGTAATGAGCCCGGTGACAAGATAAGGAAATATGCCGGGCAGTATCAGCTTCCGCCAGCGCTCGAACTTGTTCAGATGAAAGACGCTGCAAACTTCTTTCAAATCGGTAGGCAGCGCACTGGCTCCGGCAATGACGTTGAAGAGGACATACCACTGAGTGGCCAGCACGATGAGCACGATGGATCCCACACCGATTCCCGCACCCACGCTGATGAGCGCGAGCAGGACGACGGGAAACAGCGCAGTTGCGGGCATGGAGGCGGCGATCTGGGCCAGGGGCTGAGCTATCCGCGCCAGCCGGGGATGAGTTCCAATGGCCACGCCCACGGGGATGGTCCAGACGGCGCCAATGGCCAGCGCCGCAAGCACTCTAAGGAATGTTGCGCCTCCAGCAAGCAGCAGGCGATTCAAATCGTGGTGAGTGAGACCGCTGAGCGAAACCATGCTGCGGAAAACTTCGTAAACAATC